>JAJTBH010000179.1 GCA_021287005.1 Anaerolineae bacterium | reverse complement strand
AAACCAAGCCCTTCGGAACGATGCAGAGAGACGTACACGTCGCAGCAGGCGTAAAGGCTCAAAACATCCAGATAACTTAATTTATGGGTGATGATATGAATTTGTTTATTTCCGGCATACCGTTCTTGCAGCTCTGCAACATAGGGATGCATCTGGTTACTGGTTATCGGATTATTGATTTTTATAACCAGATGAACATTATCATGTTCGGCAAAAGCGCGCTGAAAAGCCTCTATCACTGCCATCGGGTTTTTTCGCTGAATATCACTATGCGGCGCGAGACTGGTAATTAAAAGGCAGCAATCTTCAGGCAAGCCAAAGCGCGAGCGTTGGGCGGTGATGCCATCCGGCAGATATAAGGGATGCACAGCCAGAAGGTTAACCCTATCCGGAAAAGATGTATTAAAAGTCTGGCGGATGAACTGCGATTCTGCTATCAGAACATCCATTTTTTGCATATCCGCATGCCAAACGTTTGGAACCTCAGGTAATTCCCACATGCTCCAGGCAACGTTAAGACGTTCATGGGCATCCCGGAAATATGCCTGATCCTTGATCAATGTGGAGAGATCGGGCGGCGGCAGGACGAACAGGTTTATCGGGTGAGTCAATTCCTCAGGCGAAGATACCGTATAGGATTTAAAACGCAGGTCATGGTTATACCGTTCGAGGCCGGGATCCAGGTCCAATATTTTGAATGGCAGTCCTTTATCAGACAATGATTGAACCACATTCCGCGCGGTGACGCCTATACCCAGGTTGCCGCTGATGTAACCAATGACATTAAAGCCCGGTGGATTTTCGGTTTTGCAGCAGCCCTCGTTTTGGGGCGCCTTTTGAGATTTAATGATACAAGGCCGGCCAGGCAGGCTGCCGGATATGGCTTCCAATCGTTTTAAAGCATGTCCGGCGGCGTGCTCCCAGGTGTATGCCGTAAGTGTTTTATGACGTGCATTGATACCGCATGCTTCGGCTTTCGATGGATTGTTTACAAGCTCCCGCATTTGGCTTCGCAAGGAGTTGATATTTAGGGTAACTCTGCCGCTTCGCCCGCGCTGACCTGTTACTATAAAGGCATTCCCGGCGTTGATATAATCCTGCTGCCCGCCGAAATTTATGCTTATAACCGGCAGTCCGATTGACATGGCCTCCAACAACGGACGGCCAAAAGCCGCGTCGGCATGCAGGTGGATGTAGCTGTCTGCATAAGCATACAGGGAAGGTTTATCGTCCAGTTCGATAAGCCGGCTATTAATGTTGACCTGCCGGTAGATGTTTTCTTTTATGGTGGGGTGTTTGTAAGCAAACTGCTGGAATAAACCGGTAATATCATCCGGGGTAACGGTTTCAAGTGCACCGGCAGAAGTTTGAAAGCATAAACGAAAATCATTGTTGTCGCCAAATTCCTGCAAAAAGGCCAGCAAAATGTCTTGCCAGTGACTGTGTTTGGTCCAATCTGTAATATTGAGGAAGGTGAACGGTTTTTCTTTCCGGGGTTGGCGGATATATGTGCCATACGCCAGGGTTGAAACCCCTAATGGGACGACCGTTATTTTTTGGGCAGGCAAGCCTTGCTGTATGAGACAATTGCGGCTGTATGCTGAAGGAACCCAATACTCATCGGGCTGCGGATGTTTTCGCGCTGAATTGCTCAGCTCTTGATGATTGGCCATGACAATGGCATATGTTGCCTGGGGGTCTCGTTTGAAGTCGCATAGCGCCCCGGAAAAAAATTGCAGGTAATTATCTGCAAGCGGCATCCTTTGCAGTTGTTGAAAACGTTGGATGTCGTTTTGATTTAAACTTAATAAGTTTTTGAAATCACCCCTTATTTTTACCCGAATGGGAAGCCCCAGACGATCCATCGCTAAAATGAGATGCGGGGCAGGGTCATTGACAGAGCACTCCGACAGATCCCATAAAATATTTGCCTGTGTTTCCGGCGCATAATTATAATTTTGCCGGAGGTCTTTTCTCGGTGTATTGTTGCAAAATTCGGCATAAGCCCCGGCAACCCGTTCAACGGCATTATGCGAGCGGAAATATGCGCGCGCATTTTCGGACAGGCTCTGTCTCAAAGAGGCGTCCTCGGATAATCTTTCGAGTGCCTTTTCGAGATTTTGAACTTCGTTTTCAAATGAAATCTTGATAACACAGTCATCCGGGATTTCTACATACTGTGCATAATCTGATATGATGGTGGGTTTGCCTGCGCCGAGACTGCGGATTAATGTTCCCGATTCTTCGCCACGCGATGGATAACGGAGGTTGACCATAATATCCCCGGCGGCGATCCAGTCAAAAAATGCCCCCTCAAATACCCACCCTAAAATAAAGACTCGCTCTTGCAGTCCTGAAGATTTAATCAGGTGTTTGAGGTAGATATCATATTCCTGATCAAGTGATTCTCCAGCCAATACCAGGAAACTGTTGGGATGTCGTTTGATGAAGCTGGCAAATGACTGTACGGTAATATGGTTGCGTTTATGGGGCTGGATTAACCCCATTGATAAAATGATCAGCGCGTCTTCAGGTAGATTTAATTTGCGACGCGCCAGCAGGGTATCGTCATTAAAATCGGAGAAAACTTTAGGCGATAACAGGTGTGGGATTACGGCAACCGGCAGATTGGGAAATTCAGCCTGTAAAATATCTCTTGAATGCCGGTTGTGAACAATGATTCCGTCTGCCCGTTTGAATAACCTTTGCCATAATTTTTTATTGCTAATGGCCTCCTTTTTCCCATGAGAATAAATACGTTCTTCTTTGTGCCCATGCCTGGCAAAATGATCCCAGCCGGATGAGAATTCACCTCTATGGACGGCAGCGGCAATATCGGGGTTGTTGGCAAGGTAAATCAACTCATCGAAATCTGAACGCATCTCGTCGATATTGGAAGGCAGCGGGGTAACGGGTGCCGGGATACACCCTTTGCTGTCATATTCATGGATGACCATGATGCCGCCGGTTTGGGCAGCCGCTTCATAAATAGCCGTATGAAAATGATTATTGCCAATATGATAGATAATTTGATCGTATTTTTCTTTGAGATTACAGACTTCCAGATCGGAAATAAAGTGAATGCGATGTTTATTAAGTATTGTTATATCGTCGGGGGTATAACCGTCAACAAATAAATCGAGGGTCATGTATTGCGTCAATGCGGGAAGCAGTTCCTGGACGTAATCGGCCACGCCTGTTCGCAGGGGTGCCAGGGGCGTTACCAGGGCAATATGTTTACCCGTTTGCGGCCCCAATGCCAGGCCATCACGCCGGTAATGTTCCATTTCATCGGGGATGACATCCTGACTCTGGGTGGAAAGGATGCTCGCATTGATCAGAATAAGGTCATCCGATCCCTTTTGGGCTTCCGGCGGCGCAAAAGCTTCGCAGGACGGTACCAGGTTGATTGTAAAACCGGCCTGATGTACACGCAGACTTAAGTCGAATGCCATCATAGACCAGGATGGCAGCGCCTTCAACCCTCCCATTTTATTAAAAAGATCCCGATTAATGCGTATTAACGGACTGTTGGTTGCTTGAAGTTCGCGTTGATGATTGGTAAATGCTTGTTCTGCAAGGCAGTACTGGTAAAGGTATTTTGGGCGTTTTTGGGCATCAAAAACGATGCCGCAGTCGTGAATACGTTCCACACGGGAGTTGTTCTCAGGGGCGAGCAGAGTCTTGGAACACAAAATGCCGCTTTTGTGATGCGGATCGTGACTGTTAAGCAGCTCTGTCAGCCGGCCCGGTTTGGGACAATTCCAGAACAACAGTTTTCCCGCCTGAGAGGTTTGAACCGCGTGGTTGATTGTCTCAGCGAAGGATAAATCGGGCTGGCTTGAGACCAGACGTATATTATTGGTGCCCGTCTGACACAATGTTTTTAATTGCGCCGTTTGAGATGCATTAAGACGATATGGCACCAGTACCATTTCTACATCCTGAATTATTGGATATTCGTTTGCACAGGCTTCCATACAAGCAGATAAGTCCTGGAAGTCTCCATTTATCGGAACGATGATGGATGTGTTAATGACCTCAACCGCTATCTCATTTTTGTCCTCCACCCCCGTGCCCGTTTCAGGCGTAAGGGCAAGGGGGGGAGCAGGCAGGCTCCAGACTCTGGTTACATCATAAAGGGGTTGATAATATTCAAATCTGGGGGAGGTTGTTTTGCGTGCTACAAGAAATTGTGTTGATCCGCTCAACTCATTTTTGAGACCATATTGATTTAATACTTCCCTGAGCTCAGGGAATAAATCATCTTTTTCATCCTGATAAGGGCTAAACGTCGAATGATTTACAATTTCAAAGCCGCTGTTTTTAACCAGATTTTGCAGTTCATTAATTGCATACTCTTTAATGTGAGCCATTCCCTCGCGTTGCTTGCCGTATACGGAATAAAGGAAAGGGCTTTCATGATAAAGAATATTGATAATGGCATGGTAAGAACTGGAATTGGGTGTTGTAATGATAATGTAACCACCGGGTTTTAATACACGGTTGGCTTCATTAAACATAAATACAGGGTGCTCGCGTAAATGTTCCAACACTTCAAAACAAAGAATAACATCAAGGCTGTTATCTGCCTGTGGCCAGACATCTTTTTCAATGTTAACTGCCTGAATATGGCATTGAAATTCAGCTTGTGGATCTTCTTCTGTCTGAATCTTGCCGTGACGATATCCCATGTACCCGGCTTGCAGGCTGTATGCCAATACGGGTTGCAAACCGAACAAATGCCATACCAGCAAGGGAATTTGCCCGTACGAGCCGATTTCCAATAAGCGGTCGCCGGGCCGGATATATGCAGCCGAGCGGGCCAGCGTTTCGGAGATGCGGTTAACATGCGCCCCGAGGTACCAATCATTTAAATTAAAATGGGCATTCAAAAATTCCCGGACACTTTGTTTGATTTGTTCGCTGGGAAGAAGCATAGGATTGGTGGATGAATCCATTGTATAAATTCTTAAAAGTTACTTAAAGTATACCAAACCTCGTATTTAAAATGATATTATGCTGCGTTTTAAGGGAATTTTGATCTTACAAACCTGACTTTCAAGTAAAATATACCCACCGGTTTGTTGTATTATCCTGAATTAAATTACAACCTCGATTTTTCATGCATAAAGGAAACGCGTTATGGATAATGATTCTGTTCGTGTTAGTTTTCTGGATTCTGCCCGAGAGCAGATGAAAAAAGATTGGAATACACGTGCCCGCCAGAATTCGAGCTGGTTTATTAATACGATCAGTGACCGACAAACAGACCGTGAGTTTGACAGGAGCGGACGCGATGAAGTTAAGTTGCTGGTGGAGCCGGACTTGCCATTGTTGACCGCAGGTCGCCCGGCGAGAGAACTTCGTTTGCTGGAAATTGGCTGCGGCAGCGGTCGAATGACGCGCCGGCTTTCAGAAATTTTTGGGGAAGTTTATGCCACCGATGTTTCGGGAGAGATGATTCATCAGGCCAGAGAACGTTTAAAAGATTGTAAAAATGTCATTTGTCAGGAGACTAATGGGGCAGATTTTGCTTCTTTTGATGCGCAGTTTTTTGATGTTATTTTTTGCGCGTATGTTTACCAGCATGTACCATCCGCAGATTTAATTCGTGCCAATCTGAGTGACGCTTTTCGGGTGCTTCGCCCCGGAGGTGTTTTTAAATTTCAAACCAATGGCGTTACCAATGAAGATTATGATAAACAGTTAAAAGATACATGGTCCGGCGATGTGTTTATTGAGGCGGATATTCGTTCGCTGGCCGCAGATCTGGATGCGCAAATGTTCAGGATATCGGGCAGCGGAACACAATACTGCTGGACAATCTGGCGGCGCAAAGATAAACAAACATTTAAGCCGGATGGTGCCCCTTTCATGATTAAATCGCTGCCCGTGTCGAAAGAAATACTGGAAAATACGCGCTATCGCCGTCAGTCCCTGTTGGCTGCCGGGCTGGATGTAAATTCTGCGGATATCAATAATGTGTCGGTCAGCGTAGGCGAGACTCTGATTAAGCCGTGTTATACCGGGCCCGATTTTAACTCGCCGGAATCCGCAGCGTCTGTTCGAATTGATTTTGATATTCCCGTTTGCATAGCGACGGGATCATGGCCGCTTGCCTTACAACTCCTGGATGGCAGGTTCTCTCCAATGTTTCCTTTTGAAGTGCCGCCGCTGCCGCCTCTGATGCCCAATATTGAATTGATTACCAATGAAAAAGATGGCGGGATGGATATTGAAAGTGAGGGGCCAAAATCTCAAATCCGTATATTCGTCAGAAATATTACTGCATGGCCATCATGGCAGGATATAGAGGTGCAAATAGGACGGCAATATTTTAAACCCGGCAGTATTAGTTTTGTGCCTGGTAATGGGTTGTATATGCTGAAGGTTGCGCTCGTAAATGTACCTGCGGGTAATATACCGGTCTACCTGGTTCTGGGAGAGCTTCGTTCAAAGAGCAGCAGTTTAAGCGTAAAAGGCCAAACCTTTATGCAATCTGTTCGCCGGGTGATTGATCGATTAAAAAAAGGGCTGTCTTCAAAGGAGCTTTGAAGACCTGAAAAGCTTATAAAACCGAAGTATCTACAATAAATTTCCCACTATCGACGACCATTAATCCCCAGAATCTTTCAATGGCATGTGCCGGCGTGTTGTTTAATTGACCGCGTTCGGGAGGAAAATTGTGGGTTTGAAGACCCGATTGAGCCAGTTTTTTTAAAGTCTCCGCCCGGCACCAGAACATTGAACCGGCCGGGTATTCAAATTCAAACCCTCTTAATGGAATTTGGAGTAATTTACTTAATCGTTCCATATGCGCCAGGTTGCCCATTGTGTTGGCATCGAGGGCGCTGTATAAATAACCCCGGGGGACCAGCATACCTATCTCTTGATATTGTTCAAATAAATTTATAATCGCTTGCACTCGTTGAGGCGATCCGATCAGTTCGTTTAATAAAGACTGCCGCCATTGATTACCTTCGGCCAGATGCGGAGACATTTTGGAATGAACCTTACAGATCAAATCGTAGCCGGTATTTACAATCGCCGAATAAATTTCGATAAAAGGCGCCACATCCCTGCCGCGGTTGTGGCAGGTGTAAATATACGCTTGAGGGTAATGCTGTCTTATGGTGGGGATGAAGGCTTCTTTTTCATAAGGGATTGAAATATAAAGGTCAAACGGCTCGGAAATATGATCCAGGTTGTCTGCAATTTCTTGCCACAACTCCGGATAGAATAAATGTAAAATGACGGCAATTTTTGCATGTGGCTGGATAATTTCGCCGAATAAATTTATTTGCCGTTCGTCAGCCGGGCAGGGGGGCTGCAATTGTGAAAGCTCCGAAATGTCTTCGTGAATCAATCCGGCCAGTCTGGCAAACAGGTATCCGGCCTGGGCGATGCGTTGTGTTATGCTGAGTTGTCCGGTGCGTAAAATGGCGCCAAGCTGGCGGTAATAAAGGATGGCTTTCCATAAGCGGTTGGTGCCCATTCCTTTAATTTCAATGGCAGCTTGTTTGAGAATTCTGCTTTTAATTTCCAGAGGATTAATAAATCTTTGCAGATTCTCCGGGTAGTTACTGCTTTCGACCTTGTTTTTGCTGGGGCCCATTGTTGACCTGCCTGATTAATCTCTGAACCATCGGTTAAAATACATACTAATGACCGTAATTTGCCTTGTAAAAGCTTATCATTTCATCAGTCTTTCCCTGGGCTACAATTTCACCCTGGTGCATTACAATCACTCGATTACAAAGCGTTGCAACATGATCGATGTCATGGGAAACAAATAATACAATTTGAGAGCTTTGAAAACGTTGGCGCATCCGTTCGGTGGCTTTGTGAACAAAATGGACATCACCGGTGATTAGAATCTCATACACGATTAAA
>JAJTBH010000178.1 GCA_021287005.1 Anaerolineae bacterium | reverse complement strand
TATTAAAATCGACGAAGGCCTGCCGTATTGTGGCTGATTTTTCGAAAAAAACACCGCTCCTTTAATTACAGGGGCGGTGATGTTTTTCAGGTTCATCGAACTTGTTTTATCGACCGGTATACTGATGACTTAAAATCCATCCAGCGCGCGGCGTTCGCGCTCAAGCCAGCTATATTGAGCCGCATCCTGGCGCGTTTTTTCACTCAGGGCAAGCCATTTATCGGGGTTTTCCAGCAGATCATTTATCGTCCTTACCCAGGCGTCGGCATCACCGGGAGGGCAAAAAACGGCATTCTGTGGATTTAACACTTCGTGGATCACCGGCAAGTCGCTGCTGATGATAACTCGTCCGGCAGCCATATAATCAAACATTTTCATCGGGCTGCATATTTCCACCGAATTTCCGCCGCTGCTGCCACTGATAAATTTTTCATATGGCATTAACAAAAACTCGCCCGCCGCTTGATACATGGGCAGCCGCCCGTTGGGCACAAAACCGGTTAAAACCACGTTATTAATTCCCGCTTTTTGCAGGCGTTCTTTCCACTCGCTCACGGCCTGTTCGCTGCCGCCCACCCACAAAAATTGTACCTGCGGCAGTCGTTCGGCCAGACTCATTAACAACTCGGCGCCGCGTCCGGCATAAAAATGCCCGGCATAAACAGCCGTAACCCGTTCAGGAAGGCCCAACAAGCGCCGGGCTTCAACCGCGTTGGGTAAGTTTTCATAAGCATCCAGGTCCACGCCATTGGGCGCAATCTGAATTTCTGAGGGTTTGGGACAGGTTTTAAACTGAATTTGAAGTTTTTCTTTTAATGCCTGTGTAATCACTAACAGGCGTTTTTTACTTTTTTTGTGACCGCAAAACATGCGGTAAGACTGCGGTCCCAGGTGGCCGGTCACTCGGTCGTGTAATTCCAACAGGGTTGGCAGGTTAAACCAGAGCGCCATCAAAGCCGCTGGCAGCAGCCAGGTATAAATTAACTCGGCACCCCAACGTTTTGCCTCACGCACCACGGCCAGCGAAAAATCATACCGCCGCCAGACGGCCTGTGAAGGCAGCCAGCGCACCTCAAAAGGCGTTTTTAATCCATAAAATTCACGCAGGCTCTCCCAATCGGCCGGTTTGTCTCCCGGCACCCACAGGCAAACCGTGTGTCCCAATGCGGCCAGAGCCTGACAGACCTTCATCACCTGAATGCTGTTGGCTGTGCTGTAAGGAACGCGTGAAGTTGAAATACAGGCAATTTTCATGCAGTCACCGTTTCCGGATATTTTTTCTCAAGTTGTTTTAATCTTCTAAAACCGCCGGTCACAATCAGCCAGACGGATATGCCCAGGTAACCCGATAACAGGCTGGCAGCCCCCAGCACGCCAAAAGTAGGAATCACCCATAAGGAAGCCAGCACTTTGATCATACCGCTGTAAAAACCAATGCGGAAGGGTGTTTCCGGGCGATTAAGCGCCAACAATAAAGGCCGGTTCCAGAACAATATATTGGCAATGCCGTAACCGATTAATAAAATAATCAGGATCGGGTAGGCCGGTAAATATTCGGCGCCATAAAAGAAATAGAGTACAAAATGCCCGCAGAGCACCAGCACCAGGGTAACGCCGCCGGTTAAAGCCGTTGTAATTAAAGTGACCCGCCACAACAGGCTGCGCAACTTTTTCCATTCTCTGGCGCCGGCAAAATGTGTAATTTGCGGATACGTCGTACTGATAAACGGGGTAATCGGAATGGAAATCAGGTTAATCACCGCCAGGGCGATTTTATAATAACCGACCTCCGTGGTCGACAGGAAAAATGATATCCATAATTGTTCACTGTCGCGTACAAACAGGTTAATCGTGGCGCTCAAATTGGTGCTGATGGCGAAATGCGCCAGTTGTTTGAGCGGCGGCAGCAGACGGAACGAGGCGCGTTGCCAGCCTAATTTTTCCCAACAGGTAGGCCAGCAGCACGATTAAGAGGTTTCCATTAAACAAAAAAGCGCCAAAAATAATCAGGGCTGATAAAAGGCTCTGGCCGAAATTAATCATGGCCTGCTCGCGGAAACGATGGGTAACCTGTAAAACGCCGGTAGACGTTTCGGCTACCAAAGCACCCAGCACTGAAAAACCGTAAATCCAGAAATAAACCAGGGTATGGTCGTCTTTTGCCAGAAAACGGGCTGCAAAAGGCGCAAGCAGCATCAGGCAAACAAATGCAAGCACCGAAGTGGTGGCTTCGGCCAGCATGGATAGTTTTACCACAGCCGCCGCTTCTTCTTTGCGGCCTTCCGAAAGGTAACCGCCCATGTACTTAACCACGACTTCGCTCATGCGAAATGAAAATAAGCGGTTTACGGTGGAAGCATAAATGGTGACGACGCTGATTAAGCCCACACCGGCCACACCCAATAAACGCGCTGCAAAAATGCTTTGCAGCATGTTCATTATCAGGCTCAAGCCGGTGCCGCTAAACATATAACCGGTGTTTTTTAACACCAGTCGAAGAATGCGGTCTTGTTTCCAGGAACTTAATCGGTTTTGCCACCAACTCATGGCGTTAAAACCTGATTGGCCCATTCACGCTGCGCCATATACCATTCAACCGTCCGGCGCATTCCTTCTTGTAAATTAAACTGTGGCTTCCAACCCAACAAACGGCCGGCTTTTTCCACATTAGCCCAGTTGGTTAACATATCGGCTTTATTCATCGGCGCGTGCTGCACATCGGCTTTACGTCCAATCAGGCGTTCGAGTTCGGTTATCATGGCATTCATGGTGATGGTCTCATGGCCGCCCAGGTTAATAATCTCGTATCCCAACGGTTTAAGCCCCAATACAACCCCATTGGCAATATCATCGACATAGGTAAACCCGCGCGATTGTTCGCCGTCGCCGTTCAGGCGCACCGGTTGACCTTCGGTGATCCATTGGATAAAACGGAACATGACCATATCAGGGCGTCCGGCCGGGCCATACACCGTAAAGAAACGAAAGATGGTTACATCCAGATCATACAAAAAATGATAGGAATGACACATGGCCTCGGCGCCCTTTTTGCTGGCCGAATAAGGCTGCAAGGGCAGGCTGCTGTCGGCGTCTTCAGCGGTAGGCACGGGAGCATTTGCGCCATAAATACTGGAGGTGGAGGCCTGCACAAATTTAGGCACGTCTGTACGATGCGCCATTTCAAGCAGGTTGAGGGTGCCGGTGACGTTGGTGTTAACAAAAATCCAGGGGTCTTCCACAGATGCGCGCACACCGGCCCGCGCGGCCAGGTTGATGATGCCGTCGAAATGTCCCTGGTTGTTAAACAGGGTTTCCATCGCTTTAAAATCGGTTATATCCTGACGGCAATGTGTATAACCGGGAATAAGCGACAGGCGCGCCAGGCGCCAGTCTTTTAAACGAACGTCGTATGCGTTATTGTGATTATCCACGCCGACAACTTCGTGACCGGCTGAAAGCAGCATTTCAGAAACGCGGGAGCCGATAAAACCGGCCGCTCCGCTGACAAGATATTTCGCCATGATCTTTATAACCTCACGACTTTGGGATTGTTGCGGCCCAGTTCGCCCAATGCATTGCGGGTATCAACAATTAATTTGGCGTTTTGTAATACGGCGGCATAATCATAATTTTTATGGTTGGTCGTGATCACCACACAATCAGCCTCTGCCACGTTCTGCATTAAATTGGGTACAGAGGTTAATTCCCAACCGTCATGTTTCACTTTGGGAACAAAAGGATCATGGAAAGATACCGCAGCGCCTTTATTAATTAACAAACCGACCACATCCAGAGCGGGCGATTCACGCAGGTCATCAATATTGGGTTTGTAAGTAATACCCAGAACCAGAATTTTGGAACCTTTAACGGCTTTACCCACATCATTTAAAGTGTCCTGCACTTTGGTAACTACAAAACGCGGCATATTGGTGTTAATTTCGGAAGCCAGCTCAATGAAACGGGCATTGTAATTGAGCGCTTTTAATTTCCAGGACAGGTAAAGCGGGTCAATCGGAATGCAGTGCCCGCCCAGGCCGGGGCCGGGGGTAAATTTCATAAAACCAAACGGTTTGGTGGCAGCGGCGTCAATCACATCCCAGACATCCACGCCCAGGCGGTCGCACATCAGCGCCAGCTCGTTTACCAGACCGATATTGATCATTCTAAAAGTATTTTCCAGCAGTTTTGCCATCTCGGCCACTTCCGCCGATGAAACCGGCACGACTGTTTTTAACGCCTGTCCATACCATGCTACGGCCACTTCCAGGCAGGCCGGAGTTATGCCGCCCACTACTTTGGGGGTATTGATTGTGGTCCAATCCTCGCGGCCGGGGTCCACGCGTTCGGGTGAAAACGCCAGGAAAAAGTCTTTACCCACTTCCAGTTTACTGGCGCGTGACAGTTCGGGCAAAATCAATTCGCGGGTCGTGCCCGGGTAGGTGGTCGATTCAAGGGTGATCACCATGCCTTTATGCACGTATTTGGAAAGTTCTTCGGCGGCTGAGACGACAAAAGACATATCCGGATCGCCCGTCTTTCGCAGCGGTGTAGGAACGCAAATGCTGACGGCATCCACGTTTGAAATCGCTGAAAAATCAGTGGTGGCTTTTAACTTTCCGGCTTTCACCAGGCGCGCCACCTGTTCCGTAGGCACGTCCAATACATAACTTTCGCCGCGATTGATACATTCGACTTTTGATGCAACCGGGTCAATGCCAACGACGTTAAAGCCTGCGTCGGCAAAAACCACTGCCAGCGGAAGCCCCACATACCCCAAACCCAGGATGCCGATAACGGCTTCTTTATCCTGTAATTTTTTAATTAATTCAGTTTGTATCGTCATACGTATTTGGACCTCTATTTAATGAGGAAGATGGATATTTTTTAATTTTTTTTATTATACCCTTGTGGGTATTATACCCCGACCGGGGTATTATACCCCGACAAGGGTGTAGACACTTATTAAGAACGGTGCTCAAAACAGGCTTAATTGGGTAGGCGGTGCACCGGGCGGCTCTTTGGGTGGTTTTGCCTCTTCTTTATGGATTACCGGCGCGGGATGTTGTGCGCCTGACATGACCGCCTGGTGTACTTTAACTTGATTAAGCCATTCGCTTAACCGCGAAAAATCGGCTTCCAGGATCGGGCGTAATTGTGATTGGTGCAGAGCGGCAGCCGGGTGATACATGGCCACCACCATCCGGTCATTAACCCAGCTTGCCTGGCCGTGGATTAAACTGATTTTTCCCATGGGAAAATAACGCGCCATCGAATACCGTCCCAATGTGATAATGACCTTGGGATTGATAATTTCTATCTGACGATCCAGATAACCTGCGCAAGCGGCCAGCTCATCGGGTAATGGGTCGCGGTTGCCCGGCGGACGGCATTTAACTACATTGGTAATAAACACCTTTTCACGAGTCAACCCGCTGCTTTTTAATAATTCATTTAAAAACTGACCGGCAGCGCCCACAAAAGGACGTCCCTGTTCATTTTCATGAAAGCCCGGACCTTCGCCGATTAACATGATTTCGGCATCAACCGGCCCTTCACCGGGCACAGCCCGTTTGCGCGTGTTTTTTAACACGCATTTATCACAGACTGAAACTTGCCGTCCGATCTCGCGCAATCTCTCAAATGGATCCATCAGAACTCTCCTTATTGGCAAAAGATCCCGGATTCTCCAGATGCATTAATATGGCATCCTCATAATTATCCTTGTAATAACGTTTGCGCACACCATCTTCAGTAAAGCCCAGTTTGCGATATAAAGTGCGGGCGGCCTCATTGCTACGCCGCACTTCCAAAAAGACCGATAAAATGCCTTCTCCGGCTAAAACCGCAAAGGCATAATTTAATAAACGTTCGCCGATTTTTAAACGGCGATAGTCCGGGTGAACGGCTATTGTTCCGATATGAGCTTCATCCAGAATCACCCAGCAAACCAACATAGCCACAATCCGCGGACCATTTTCTCCGCTGATTTCCGCCACCCAATGCCGGGAGGCCTGGTTTTGATTAATTTCGTAACGAAAAGAGCGTTCAGGCCAGGGCAAAACAAAAGAGAGCTGGTCGATTTGCACGACATCGTTAACATCTTCAATTTTCATCGGGCGGATGGTTATTGGGCTTGAATCACTCATGGATAAACGGGTTTATGGATAAATTAAAAATTATTTGTTAATTAAGAAACCGGTAACGCATCACCTACGTGTAAATAAATCGGCGCCAGTGAGACCACATCATCCGTTTCATTTTTTTCCCAGCGGCGCCAGGCAATTTCAGCCAGGTAAGAAGGGCGGCGTAAAGACTGGGCTGGCGAAGCCAAAATTACATTTTTACGTTTTCGTCCCAAAAGCTGGCGCAGGTTATCGTCTATTTCACCGCACACCAGGGTTGGTTCTTTAATTTTTGCCGCCAGGTCTTCGGGTGACATTACTTTAATTTCATCATTATTTTGCCAGACCGCATTTGTCACAGTATAGCGTGTGACCGCCAGCCGGCCCCGCCCGGCCTGCAATACGGGCAGCAGCGACACATTTTCCATCAGGGGCTGTTCGGCAGCCAGAATATCAAAGGTGGGAACGCCGATCACCGGAATATGCAGCGCCAGCGACATACCCTTCACCAAAGCCAGGCCGATGCGCAGACTGGTGAAAGAACCGGGGCCCAAAGCAACGGCCATAACTTTAAGTTGCTCGCTGCTCACTTCACACCGTTTTAACAAACCGGCAATGGCCGGGGCAAGTTCAACCGAATGGTGGGTATTGGTCTGCCAGAGCATTTCGCCCAACACCTGGTTCTCCGCATACAGGGCAATACCAATCCAGCGAGTGGATGTATCTACAGCCAATAACATGATTTCAACCTCCAAATACCTGTTTGCGGAACAACGCCGCCACGTGTTTATAACGTTCACCAACGGGTTTAAAAACCATACCACGCTGCAAATCGTCAACATAACGCAAATCGATATTTAATCTTTCGGCCGGCAGTACTTCATTAATTCGTTCCGGCCATTCGATGATTAATGCACCTTTTTCGATCATCAAGTCCAGGTCCAGGTCTTCCGCTTCCATCCAATTCTGCATGCGGTAAGCATCCAGATGGTGGATTGTTTTACCATCCGGACGGCGGTATACGTTTACAAGCACGAAAGTCGGGCTGGAAACCTGGTCAGAAGACCCCCAACCCTGTGCAATTCCCTGCACAAAGGTGGTTTTGCCGCTGCCGAGATCACCTGAAAGGCAGAGGGTATCTCCGCTCTGCAACAAAGCCCCCAGGCGAATGCCTAACCGGCGGGTTTGCTCCGGACTGCGGCTTAAAAACTCAAGGACATTAGGATCGTAGATAGGCATAACTTTATTTTGAAACGACTCCAACACCCGCCGCCAAAATTCGCCCGATCTGGCGGGCTGCCTGTGGACGCGCCAGTTTGAGACAGGTTTCAACAACCTTCTGGCGTTTTTGCGGGTGATTTAACCAATCTTTGATAGTATACACAACCTTGTCAGGTGTGGGCGCCCAGACACCGGCTTTTTCGTTGACCACATAATCCACGTTGCCGTCTTCCTGTCCGGGCATGCGGCTGTAAAGGATTAAAGGCAAACCGGCAATAAAAGCTTCACAGATAGTACCGGGGCCGGCTTTGGTCACCAGGATATCCGAAGCGCGCATAAAATCGGGCATGTCGCGTACAAAACCGTAAATATAAACGGGCACATTCCAGGTCAAACGTTCAAGGCGTGCTTTTAACTTGCGGTTGCGGCCGGCAATAATCACCAGTGAAACCGGCAAAGCGGCATCGTTGATGGCCATAGCTGTCTGTTCCAGGGGGCCCATGCCTTCACCGCCCCCCACCAGCAGTACGGTGGGAACATCCGGCGCCCAACCCAGCCGTTCACGTATTTCGTTTTTATCACCCGCGGGTTGGCAAAAACGGTCGGCAACCGGCAGACCGATTACATCAATTTGTTCCGGGGT
>JAJTBH010000177.1 GCA_021287005.1 Anaerolineae bacterium | reverse complement strand
ACTGCGCGTGGTTAACAGCATGCACGAACGTAAAGCCCTGATGGCCGACCTGGCCGATGCTTTTATTGCCCTGCCCGGCGGTTTTGGCACACTGGATGAAATGGCCGAAATTTTCACCTGGGCCCAGTTAAGCCTGCATACCAAACCCTGCGGTTTGTTAAACGTGTGCGGTTATTATGACCCCTTGATCAGCTTTTTTGACCGCATGCACCAGGAAGGTTTTGTGGACGAAGAACACCGCAACATGGTGGTGGTTGAAGAAAACCCGGCGGCCATGTTACAGCGTTTTGAAACCTACCAGCCGCCGCACACCGACAAAGCCGCCCTGGCTTTGCATCAAAGCGCGCTCAAATAAGGAAAAACTGCTTAAATACCAAAACACCCCGCTCGTTACCGGAACAAGCGGGGTGTTTATTATTTAAAGTTAATTGGACATTTCAAGCTGAATGATGGCCTCAAAGGCTCTCACCACATCCGGGTCAAAATGTAAACCGGCCTGCAGGCGAATATATTCGAGCGCCTCGTTTTTGCCCCAGGGGCGTTTGTAAGGCCGCTCACCCAGCAGAGCGTCCCACACGTCGGCTACGGCAAAAATGCGCGCTTCCAGGGGAATATCCTGACCCTTTAAGCCGTCGGGGTAACCGGTGCCGTCCCATTTTTCATGGTGATACCGCGGAATGGTTAAAGCCGGGCGCAGGAAATCGATGGGATACAACATATCGTAGGCATAAATGGGGTGCATCTTCATGATCTTCCATTCTTCTTCGCTCAGCTTGCCCGGTTTAAGCAGAATGCTGTCGGGAATGGCCATTTTGCCAATGTCGTGCAGCAGGGCGCCGCGGCGGATATGCGGCAGCATCTCGGCCGGCACGCCCACTTTTTGCGCCAGGGCGATGGTCAGGGCGGTAACGCGCTGGCTGTGCCCGCTGGTTTCATAATCGCGCATTTCTAGGGCCTTGGCCCAGCCTTCCAGGGTGGAATCATAGGCCTGGCTTAGTTCTTCGTTGGACCGCTCCAGGCTGCTTAACAACAAATGATGCTCCACCGCAATCACGGTCTGCCCGGCCAGCGTTTCCAAAAAGTCGAGCCATTCCTGCGAAGAATCCACCGGGAAACGATGAAAGACCTCAAGCACACCCTGCGATTGGCGATCGATAATCAGGGGAATGGCAAAATAACTGTAAATTTTTTGACCGTTTTCAAAATAAACGTCACCGACGCCCGTACACTGCGATATGTCGCTCATTTCCACAGGTTTGTGTTTACGCATGGCCAGTTTAACCAGGCGCGGATTTTCATTAATGATCGCCCGGCTGGGCAGGCGGATGGGCAGCCCTTCAAACGCGTTCGATTCCAGTTCGCCGCGGCGGTTGATCAGGCTGATTTCGACCGTATCCGCCTCAAGATGCAAAACAATCTGCTGGCAGACCACCAGCAGCACCGTTTTGATGTCAAAATTGGCCGATATGGCGCGGTCGACCTCGCGCAGGGCCTTTAAACGCTGCACCTGAAACTGGGCGCGCAGATCGGCGGCCTGGCGGTCGGCAATTTCAAGCATCAACTGCTGGTTGGTATCTTTGAGTTCAGTGGCGGAACTGTATTCGGCTTTTACGGTTTGAGTTTGAAAACGCGTGAAAACCGAAATGATCAATAACATGCTGACCATGACCACGGCCGAAAGGATGGTTAATTGATTCCAGACATCCATCGGCATGAACAGGGCTTCAGGTTGTAAGAGGCTGTTTAATATCGATGTGTGCGCCAGGTAACCTACCAGCAGCAGGGTTAACACATCCAGAGCGGTAATGATAAAACCGGCGCTGATATCAATGAGCATCACCGCCAGCAGGGGCAGCACCACCATGTAAACCCGGCCCATGCCCAACATGCCGAAGCGCAACAGGTCAACCAGGGCTCCGATATAAATTGCCAGTAAAAAGATATAAGCTTTTAAACGCGGGTTGGAGCGCCGAAAAAAAATCAGGCTTAAAACCAGGGCGAGCGGTAAAAGCGTGCCGGCATAAAAGGACCATTGAAAAAAGATCATGGTATTCAACAGTCCATTTAAAATGATAAAACCGGTTGCAATCACCAGTAAAATACCGGCGGCAATTCTATAGGCCTGCCCGCGCCAACGTAACAGAATGCCTTCAAGGGTCTCATTGAGTAAGTCAAAGTCTGATTTAAACATGAATACGTATAATTATATGGTTTTATGCCGATTTTGGCGACCATTTTCTAACATTGATGTGTCTTTTCGTACTTTTTGAAAGCACTTTCAGGGTGGGAATGCTGATTATTGGCGGTTTAACTCACGAAAACGGGGAATCGCCGCTAAGCGTTGAGGAAAACAGGGCTTAATTCACGTTCCCGCGAAGGGAGGGACCCGGGGTGATTAAGCAAATAAACCTTACCGGTAATTTGTTAAAATATCGATCAACAGGGTGGTGTAGAGGTGCAGGTGATCATCCAGGCGGCCGGGAAAGGTGGCATCGATGTAATCCAACCGGTCGTAGGGCGTATGCCAGATTTTGCCCGCTTCGCCGAATTGTTCATCCACCTGGGTATAACCGTCTTGTTCACCCAGGGACCAGTCGCTGGCTTCGAAATAGAGGAAATCTATGCCGGCGCGGCGGAAGGCGGCGTGGTCTGAAAAATCGTTGGCCGGGTCTTTTGGGTCAAAACGGGTTTCGTCGTGCAGGGTTAAGCCGGCCGGTTGGGCCTGTGCCAGCACCCAATCATGCAGCGCGCCGGGTGTGCCGTAGAGGTTACACTGGTTGCCGACTGCCAGGCTGTCGAGGTTGATCATGACCAGGGTATTGTTGACGGCGTTAACATCCATACGGTCGACGTAATTTTCAGAGCCTTTGAGGCCCGTTTCTTCGGCGTCAAAGGTAATAAAACACAGGCTGTAGGGCGTTTGAAGATCTTTAACGGCTTCGGCGGCGGCCAGCAAAACCGCCACGCCCGAGGCGTTGTCATCGGCGCCCTGCCCGGCATCGACCGAATCATAATGCGCGCCGACGATGATCTCACGCGGCGAGCCGCCTGTTTTGCAGGCGATGATATTTTCGGCGGGTGCGCTGCGGCCGTCTTCATTTATGAAATCAAAAACCTGCCGTTCGGTTTTATAACCCATCTGTTCGAATTGGGCGCTGATATAAGCAGCCGCTTTTTTTGCGCCGTCCGTGCCTGCCACGCGTGCGCCGATTTGCTGCGAGAGGGCCTGCAAGTGCTGCCGCGCGCGTTGGGCGCCATTAAAATAAACGGCGGTGGCGGTGCGCTGCGGGGTAAACACAGCCGGGGTCCGGGCGGGGCCCGCTGCGGGAAAACTGCAAGCCAGCAGACACACCAGTATTAAAAATAGCGGCAGGGTTTTGACCAGTTTCATTAATTGTTAGTATAAGCCTTTTTTGAGGTGAAAGGGCAGTATCTTTGCGCTACAATGAAGGGTGAGGAGAGCCAATGAAGTACCCTATGCGTATCTTAATACCTCTGCTGATTATTGCGGTTATTTTGCTGGCGGCGGCCGTTTATAAACTGGCGCCTTATTTTCTTTTTTCGCCGAAAGATTGCCTGGGCGCTTCTTATACCAACCTGTTTGTGGGCGAGGCCCCCGACCTGGGCCGGCGATTAAGTCAGCAGGAAGTGGATGCCATTTTGCAGGCACTGCGCGCACGTATGCCTGCCGAAATTGAGGGGCAGCATGTGCTGGCCGGTTATATTTCAACGCTGCCCGGAATTGAGCATCGTAAAGCCTGGCAGTGGCAGGAAGATTTATCGGTCAGTGAAATTCCGGTGGATGATTTCATCCGCGCCTGGAGCAGTTCTCCCGCGCCGGACCTGCCCTGGCGGGTGTATAACGTCAGCTTTTTTAACGAAAAAGACGGTTTTGTTTGCGTGCGAATGGATGCGCGTTATAATGCCGGTTTGCGGCCCACCTCGCGCGGGGGTTTTAGCGAGATATGGGTGTTTCGTAAGCAGCTTTTGCCGCCCTGGGGCTGGGATTGGGTGGCCAAGGAAAATATTTTTATGTTTGATTGATCGGCAGTTTTGTTTTGCCGGGTCTTCGGCCGGGTCTTTGCGATCCGGTTAAAAAACGAAATCGGCGCGACTTAAACACATCTGCGAAAAAATTGTTATATAAACGAAACTACTGCTCTTAATTGGGGTTTCATAAAGAGAGTTAAAACAATATCGGGCCGCTTTGTTTTAACCCGGAGCGGCTGCCACAACCAAATTTTTGACGGTAAATATCAACAAAAAAGCCCGCGATGGAGCGGGTATGCTTAATTTTTGCATTTTTTAAAAATTGGATATGTTTTGACAGTAATTGAAACCCTTTGCCAGTTGAAATGGGTTTAAATAATAAGGAATATTGTAAAGTCTATGATGCAGAATAACGATTCCTCTTTCGAAGACATTCGCGCCGCGGCCCGCCTGGGTGGCGGGCAGGCGCGTATCGACGCCCAGCATACCAAAGGCAAACAAACGGCGCGCGAGCGCATTGACATGCTGCTGGATCCCGGCAGTTTTGTTGAAACCGGCATGTATGTTACCCATCGCGCCAGCGGTTTTGGTTTGGAAAAATCGCAGGCCTGGGGCGACGGGGTGGTGACCGGTTGGGGCAAAATTGACGGGCGGCAGGTTTATGTGTACGCCCAGGATTTTACCGTGATGGGCGGCTCGGTGGGCGAGGCGCACGGGCGCAAAATTGCCAACCTGATTGATCTGGCGATTCAAAACGGTGCTCCGTTGATCGGCCTGAACGATTCGGGCGGCGCGCGCGTGCAGGAAGGCGTTGACTCACTGGCGGGGTACGGTTCGATCTTTTTGCGCAATGTACGCGCTTCGGGTGTGGTGCCGCAAATTTCGGTTATTATGGGGCCCTGCGCCGGAGGTGCGGTTTATTCGCCGGCCATTACCGATTTTGTGTTTATGGTCGATCAGACCGCTTATATGTATATTACCGGTCCCGAAGTGGTTAAGACCGTTATGCGCCAGGAAGTGACGCATGATGAACTGGGCGGTGCAGGTGTGCACCGCAGCCAGAGCGGTGTGGCTCATTTTGTGGCATCCGATGAGGCCAGTCTGCTGGCGCAGGTGCGCTGGCTGCTTTCTTACCTGCCGCCCAATAACCTGAGTCCCGCGCCGGTGTCGGCTATGGGCGACGACCCCAAACGCGTGACCCCCGAACTGGAAAAAATCATTCCGCCTGAACCGCAGCAGCCCTATGATGTGGTTGAGGTGATTGAATGCCTGGTGGATGGCGGCGAGTTTTTGGAAGTGCAGCCCGATTATGCGGGTAACCTGGTGGTAGGTTTTGCGCGGCTCAACGGCCAGACGGTGGGCCTGGTGGCCAACCAGCCTTTGCATCTGGCCGGCGCTCTGGATATTAATGCGGCTGACAAAGGCGGGCGTTTTATCCGCTTCTGCGATGCCTTTCATATTCCGCTGATTACCCTGGTGGATACTCCGGGGTTTTTGCCGGGTGTTGACCAGGAACACGACGGCATCATTCGCCACGGCGCGAAGATGATTTATGCTTATGCCGAGGCCAGTGTGCCCAAATTGACCCTGATTATGCGTAAGGCGATTGGCGGGGCGTATATTGTGATGAGCTCCAAAAACCTGGGCGGCGATTTAAACTTTGCCTTCCCCACGGCTGAAATAGCCGTGATGGGCGCGGAGAGCGCGGTTAACGTGGTCTTCAAGCGCGAGATTGAGGCGGCTGAGGATAAGGAAGCCCGCCGCCGCCAGTTGATTGATGAATATCGCAGCAACCTGGCCAACCCGTTGGTGGCTGCTTCACATGGTTATCTGGATGATGTGATTCTGCCGGCCGAGACTCGCCAGCGCCTGATTAGCGGGCTTGAAGCCCTGACAAACAAACGCCAGTCCGCCCCGGCGCGCAAACATGGCAATATTCCCTTATAGGCAGGTGATGCGATGAAAGTACTGGTTGCCAATCGTGGTGAAATAGCCATTCGCATCTTACGCTCCTGCCGGGATATGGGCATTCCCAGCGTGGCGGTTTATACCGAGGTGGATCAATTTGCTCTGCATATCCGCCATGCCGATGAAGCCGTGTTGATCGGTCCCAAACAAAATTACCTGGATATCAACGCTGTGATTGACGCTGCCCGCCGCAGCGGCGCCACGGCGGTGCATCCGGGATATGGTTTTCTGGCCGAAAATGACGATTTTGCCCGCGCCGTGGAAGAGGCTGGTTTAACTTTTGTCGGTCCGCGCCCCGAAACGATTGCGTTGATGGGCGATAAACTGGCTGCCCGCCAGGCGGCACGCGACGCGGGGCTGCCGGTTTTACCCGGCTCGAATAAACCTCTGCCGCTTGAAGTGCCGCTTGAGATGGCCGAAAAGGTACATTACCCGGTGCTGGTTAAGGCCACTGCCGGCGGCGGCGGGCGCGGCATTCGCCTGGCGCGTTCGGCGCGCGAGCTGCCCGAAGTGGTGGCGGCCGCCCGCAAGGAGGCCCTGGCGGCTTTTGGCGACGATACGGTGTATCTCGAGTCGCTGGTGCAGCAGGCGCGCCATATTGAAGTGCAGATCCTGGGCGACGGCCGCGGGCATGTGATTTGCCTGGGCGAGCGTGAATGTTCCATTCAGCGCCGCCGTCAGAAATTAATTGAAGAAGCGCCGGCGCCCTTTATCAGTGAAGAAAAACGCCAGCACCTTTATGATATGGCCTCACGCCTGGGACGTTCGTTAAAATACCGCGGGCTGGGTACGGTTGAATTTTTGCTGGATTCAAAAGATCAGTTTTATTTTATTGAGGTTAACCCGCGCATCCAGGTGGAGCACCCCGTGACCGAAATGGTGACCGGCCTGGACCTGGTGACCGAACAGCTTAACCTGGCGGAAGGCGGCCATTTGCTGCTGCGCCAGTCGGATGTGACTCTGCGCGGGCATGCCATTGAGGCGCGCGTTCTGGCCGAAGACAGTCAGAATGATTTTATGCCGGTGGTGGGCACCATTATTTACCTGAAAGAACCGGGCGGCCCCGGCATTCGTGTGGACAGTGCACTTTATCACGGCATGATGGTCAGCCCCGATTATGATTCGCTGCTTTCCAAGGTGATCGCCTGGGGTGAAAATCGTAATTCGGCCATGCAGCGTTTGCGCCGCGCTTTGAGCGAATATCAGGTGGGCGGCATTCCCACCGATCTGGACTTTTTGCTGCAAATTATCGAGAGCCCCGACTTTGCCGCGGGGCAGTTTACCACCACTTATCTGGAGCACTTTTTGCCCTCGGAACCCGTTCATGAGGATGAGTTTGAACGTGAAATGGCGCTGGCTGCCGCTCTGTATATACAGCAACAGCAACACGCCCAAAATACGCCTGTTTCTGCTGTTCCAAACGAGGGGTACTGGCAGACAACGGCCTGGCGTGAGCAGATGCGAGGCGCTTTTTAGCGGAGGAAAAAATGACATTGTATAATGTTTCTTTTGGCAGTCGTGAATATCAGGTACAGATTAATGGAGACCAGGCTACGGTTAACGGTGAGCCGGTACATGCCAGCATTCAGGCTTTAAATCATGACGGGCTGCATCTGCTGCGGCGCGGCAACCGTGCCATGGAACTGCACCTCAGCACGCAGGATGAAGAAACCCTGCAAGTGCTGGTGGGTGGACGGCGTTTTGTGGCGCATGTTAACAATCCATTGCGCCGCGGGCACAGCCGCACACAGGCCGGTGCGCCGGGTATGTTAACCGCCCCTATGCCGGGTTTGATTATCGATACCCTGGTGAAGGTGAATGATGAAGTCGAAGAAGGTCAGCCTCTGGTGGTGATGGAGTCGATGAAGATGCAGATGCAAATTCGCGCTCCCCATGCCGGCAAAGTGACGGAACTAAATGTCTGCGCCGGTCAACAGGTGGAAAAAGGCGCTTTGCTGGTGAAGCTGGAAATCCCCTGAAGTTAATGTCTGGCCCGAAAAATTTTTTACAAAAAAACGTTAATCAGCGGTGACCGAGCCTGGCGAAGTCACCGCTAAATATTTTT
>JAJTBH010000176.1 GCA_021287005.1 Anaerolineae bacterium | reverse complement strand
TCCAAAGACCTGGATGTCCATGAATCGACCATATCCAGAGCAGTGTCCGGAAAAACCGTACAACTGCCCAATAAAAAGATTGTGCCGCTTTCTTCCTTCTTTGACCGCAGCTTAAATGTACGCACCATATTGAAGGATGTCATTTCTCAAGAAGCCAAACCATACAGTGATTCAGAACTGGTGGATATTTTGTCGGAGAAAGGGTTTGATGTTGCGCGGCGTACGGTGGCGAAATACCGCGCCATGGAAGGTATTTTGCCGGCACATTTACGCCGTTCAATCAGTCGCGCTTAATGACTCCTACCAATGTCTCTTTGACCACCCTGTGGCGCAATAAAATACCGGGATTGCCGGAGTTTACCGGTTTGATCAATCAACTCTCGCAGCCGGCGGTCATTCTTGACCGTTCGCGAAATTTAATCATGTTGGGGAACAGCGCCTTGCTCAAACTGACGGCGTTTACTCAGGATGAATTAATTTCTTTCCCGTCCGAACACCTGTTTTCAGATGTTAAAATTTACCAGTTGATGCCGGGTGAAGAACGACAGGTGCAGGTCAACCGGCGCAATCGTACGGCGGTTTTATCTGTGGCACAGGGCAGTTATCTTGACCCGGATAACCAATGGATGTTAGTGACCCTGACGCCGATCAAACAACTCCAACAAAATGTACTTCAGCGCCAGGAGCGCGTTTTTCAAGGATTATTGGACCTGGCCGGCCTGTCGGGCAAGGCTAACAGCGCACAGGCATTTGAACAGGCGCTGATTATTGCCAGATCGTTGTTGGATACGGAGTTGATCTGCATCTACCAGGCAGACGGCATGTACCCACAGTTGAAGAAGATTGCCAGCCTGGAGCCCGTGACCCTCTTTCCGGATACGCTTCCATCGACGGATTTAATTCGCCTCTCACAACCTTTTATCTGGACGCCGGGCAAACGTGTGCTGACCGAAATTCACCGTGCCGGGCGCGTGGAAAACCTGGCTTATGTGGCCACGGCGCCGCTGGGCCAAAGCGGGGCGTTATTTGGGCTGCTGGTCGCGGGCGACCGGGAAAACTTAATCGACGATCAACAGATTCGATTAATGGATGTGCTCAGTACACACATCAGCAGCGCTTTTCATCATTATATTTTGATTAATAACTTAAAAGCTGAAATGAACGCACGCGACCGGTCTTTATCGGTACGTAATGAGGTGCTTGAATCTTCGGGCGAAGGCATTTTGCTGGTTGAATTGGACTTTACGATTCTGCAAATTAATCCTTCAGCCGAGGAAATGTTGGGTTATGCCGATCATGAAGTGCGCGGACAACAGGTTGAAAATATCCTGATCGGTCCCGATAACCTGATGCCCATCCTGCAGGACGCCAGTAAGGGCATTGCCACGCCGGATATGGGCAGCGTTTATGTACATAAACGCAACGGGCATTCCTTCCCGGCTCATATAAAAATTTTGCCGGTGGAACGCGACGGGCATGTGATTGCCATTATGATTTTTGTGATGGATGTTTCCGATTTTGAACAAATCCGGATTCGCACCCAACAACTGGAACACCGCGCCATTCTGGGCGAATTGATGGCCGTTTTTGCACATGAAGTGCGCAACCCGATCAATAACATTTTTACCGGCCTGCAACTGCTGGGAACTCGTTTTCCGGAAGACGCACAGATTCAGGATTTAATCAATCGTATGACGCAGGATTATTACCGGCTTAATCACCTGATGGAATCGGTATTAAATTATGCGCGCGCCTCCGACACCAAAAATGAAGATATCAATCTGGATCTGTTCATTCAACGCATTTTGGATCGCTGGCGGCCCAAGTTTACCAAAGCGCGGGTGGAAGCCAAATATTTTAAAGCATCCGAAAACATTCCCAAAATATGGGGCGACCCACGCACCCTGGAACAGGTATTTACCAACTTGATCAGCAATGCCGTTGAAGCCATGAGCCGTACGGGGGGCAGCCTGACCGTCAGACTGGCTTACCTGGAAAGTTACGCCGGCAGTCCGCACGTCGAGGTGGATATTTCCGACAACGGACCGGGCATTCCGGATGAACTGCGCGAGCATATCTTTGAACCTTTTGTAACCAATAAATCCACCGGCACCGGTTTGGGCCTGGCAATTGTCAAAAATATTGTTACCTCACATAAGGGCACAATTGAGGTAAAAAGTTTCCCCGGAGGCACGTTATTTCAGGTATACTTACCTGCAAATCAGGGAGAATAAAGTATGGCAATTACTGTTTTGATTGTTGACGATGAAGAAAACGCCCGTTTAAATATCGGGCAGTATTTAACCAACAAAGGATACGAAACCCTGGGGGCTGCCACATTGGGTGAAGCCCGCGCTGTCGTAAAGCGTGGTATTGCAGATGTAATTTTATTGGATGTAAACCTTCCGGATGGCTACGGCCCCAATCTTTTAAATGATACGGCCACATTACCCGTTCGCCCTCCGATCATCTTGATTACCGCTTATGGAGATATAGATATGGCCGTGGACGCTATGAAAAACGGCGCCCACGACTTTTTAACCAAACCGGTGGAGTTTGAACGGTTGGAACGTTCGTTAACGCGTGCGTGTGAGCTGGTTAACATGCGCCGCGAACTGGCGCATTTACGCCAATCACAACAAAAAACCGAATTTATAGTGGGCAAGACACCGGGCATGCAGGTATTAATCAACCAGGCTGAACGTTCGGCTTCAGCTTCAGTTTCCGTTTTAATCACCGGAGAAACCGGCACGGGTAAAGAAGTGCTGGCAAATTATATTCACCGCATCGGTTCGCGCGCCGGGAAACCGTTTATCGCGATCAACTGCGCCGCCATTCAAAACACCATGCTTGAATCGGAATTATTCGGTTATGAAGCGGGCGCTTTTACGGGCGCCGAACGCCGCAAACACGGATTAATGGAAGTCGCCGACGGCGGCGTGTTGTTCCTGGATGAAATTTCATCCATGCCAATGGATATTCAGGCCAAATTGCTGCGCGCCATTGAAGAACGCGCTTTTCGCCGGGTGGGTGGAACCAACCTGATTAAAGTGGATGTACAAATTTTGGCTGCATCCAACCGGGATTTACCCACCATGATAAAAGACAATCATTTCCGCGAAGACCTGTATTACCGCCTGAAGGTGGTTGATTTACATATTCCGCCTTTACGAGAACGCAAAGAAGATATTCCCGATCTGGTCGGGTTTTTCATTCGCAAAAATAATGCACGCCTGGGCATGAACGTCACCGACATTACCCCGAACGCACTGGCCACACTGGTCGGTTACCCCTGGCCGGGAAACATCCGTGAATTAAGCAACGCCATTGAGCGCGCCATGTTGTTTTGTGACGGCGAAGCCATTGACCTGGGGCATTTACCGCGGGATGTTGTAAAAACGGCTTAATCTGCTAAAAATTATAAAACTGGCATAAATATTGCATCATAGCCCCTAGAAGTTATTTCAGGAGGCCATGATGTTTCCTTTGTCTATTAATGATTTATTGCTAACCATTTCAGCCGTATTGTTTTTGATGGGCGTCGTCACGATTGGCGCCGGGGTCGTCATTTTGGTAACCAAAGTGATGGGGGGAGATCTCAAACAGATTACCGAACAAGCCAGCCAGTTAGCCGAAAAAGGCATTGCCGAAGACGTTTCGGGTCTGGTGGGTAATGCATCCAAGTTGATCGATTCGCTCAATGATCTCGTCCGCACCGCTTCGGGGGTGGGGATTTTTATGGTTATCATTGGGTTTGTTTTAATGATGTCGGCTTATTTCCTTTTGGTTCAGATTAATTAACGGCGTGAGTGTTTTTTTTGCGGCGTTATTTTATGGTTAAGTTGGCTTTACTAGAACAGGAGCGCAGATGAAACTGTCAGAACTATTAATCGAAATTCAGCGTGCGCTGCAACCGGGCGAAGTGTCTCAGGTCATGGCAGCTTTACGACAGGATGCCTTAATCTGGCAGACGGTGGAACAAACCGACCTGGTCTCGAAGCTGTCAGAAAAGATAGCGCAAGTGGACGCCTGGAGACCGGCCTACCTGGCCTTGCTGTCGTTGGGGTTGGACACAGGGCAAATCGATAACCTGCTAGACAGCGTTTTAAGCGTTCCTGAGGACGGCCTGAGAAATCAGGCCATTCAGTTTTATGAAGAGACTCTGCGCAACGGACAAAACAACAAACCCGCCAGTCTGGCACAGGCCTGTTTGCTGGCGTTGGCCCTGCGCGAACGCCGCCGCCTGACCGGAGCATGGATCGGCATCGGCAAGGAAATTCAATTAAGTAAAAAAGAGTCGGCCGGCACCTGGAAGACGGCGTTTGCCATCCTGGTGGATATGGTTCCCGACTTTGAAGCCCTGGCCAAGGTGTTACTCAAAGAGGGTAGTTTTGAAGCGGCAGTTGAACTTATCTCAAACGCACTCCTCAGCACCCCCACACCTCCGGCCGAACGGGTAAACGCCTTTTTGGATGTGCTTAACAACCTGCCGGTATCACGCCAGCTTTCCTGGCTGCGGTTATTAAACCTGCGCGGATTTCAGACCTTAGTGGTACAACTGGCCGACAGTCTGCTGCAAAGCGATTTAAGCGATCGTTTATCACTGGACGAGGTTGACCTGGAGCAGGATGATTTATCGGCTTTGTTACAAAGTTCATTGGGCTTCCAACAATTAGCCGGTTTATATCAACTTTCAGGACAACCCGAAAAGGCGCTGCCCCTGTTAAAACGCTCACAGAAAGCCAGCCAACATTATCTGGCTGGAATTAACCTGCAATTATTGGATGTCAGCGCCGGCGAGGGCACGCCGGAGGCATTAATGGCTGTGGTGCAACAATCTTCAGCCGCATTGCCCGAATCAAAAATGTTACAAACGGAATACGCCCTGGCAATTGACGGCAACCCGCATGCCGGTGTGCTTAAAAAACATTTACCACTCAACTCGCAAAACCCATTTGTTGAAATGCAAAACGCCCTGGCGGCTTCCAAAGATGGTGATGCGATTAAGGCCGAAGTGATGGCGCGCGGTGCGGTTGCCGACCTGCTGGAGTGGTTAAAAAAGGATACAATTTTCAGTTCAACCCAGTTTTTATATTCCTGGCAGCCCGCAAACTTTGTAAAAAGTCTTCTGGATTTAAATCTGCTTCCCGAAGCTTTAAAAGTTACACGGGCTTTGTTAAAAATCTGCCCGAATAATTACGAACTGGTTGAACTGCTTTCACAGTTATACGACAACATGAATGACGGTGCCAATGCCCTCAATTACAGCCTGCTGGGATTGGCCTTTGAGGCCAACAATCAAAAAACACAGCGGCGCGTGGCGGAATTGCTTGAAACACAGGGCGAATATAAGGTGGCGCTGGATCACCGCCGCAAAGTGTTGGAACTGGAACAAAAACCGCAAAACAGCGACTGGCTGGCCTGCGCTGCCTGCGCCTTCCATTCGGATGAATTATTGCAGGTGGTGGATGCCTGCAACAAAGTGATTGAAACGGAAGCTGAAAACCCGACGGCCAACAGCCTGATGGGACAATCTTTATACAGGCTGGGAGATGTGGAAGCCAGCCTGCCATACCTGAGCCAGGCGATTTTGCTCTCGCCGGCCGAATCTCAAAACTGGTTAATGTTGACCGAGATTTATGAGAAAAATGGTGAAACACAAAAAGTGCAGGAAACTTTAAACACAGCCATTCTCTCAAATCCTGAATCGGCTGAGATCAATTATAAACTTGCCCAAATTTACCTGGGCAAACACAATCTGAATGATGCACTACCCTTCCTGAAAAAAGCCGCCAGCCTGATGCCCGAATCGGTTCAAATGTCGATCCAGTTGGGCGAAACACTTAAATCACTGGGGCACCTGGATGAGGCTCGCAAAGCCCTCGAAAAAGCCCGCCAGAAATTCCCGTCAGACCCGGACCTGGCTCTTTTGACTGCCCGCACCCAGGTGAGCATGGGCGATAATAAAGCCGCCTTGCCCGCGTTGGAAGTGGTGATGCAGGCGGGGAAACCCGGCTTTGATGAATATATGATGTATTTGCGGGCTTTGTTGGGTGATCACCTCTGGCCATTAACTCCGGCCAGCACCGAACAGGAACGCGCAAAATTATTAAGCGCACAAAACGCATTGGAAAAAGCGTTGGCGATTAATGCGGAAGATTTTAATGCGCGGGTATTAAAAGCCGAAGTTCTGGCTGCCAAAGGTTCAAAAGAAGAAGCTTTCGAAAATTATCAGGCCCTGGTAGATCATCCCAATGCTTCGGTGCCCTCGTGGCAGTGGCGCATTTACGGTGGGTTTGGCAAAGTTGCGCTTGATTTGAATGAAATTGAAACAGCCCTGGCCGTCTTAAAAGAGGCGACTCATGCCCAGCCTGAGAACGTTTATCTACAACGTTTGCTTGCCGATGCATTTTTGGTAGCCGATTTGAAAGATGAAGCTTATCAGGTGGCGCAAAATGCACTTAAACTGGCGCCGACCAACCTTCAAAACCTGGCCTGGTTTGCGGATATGGCCATTCACCTTGAAGATGAAAGCGAAGCGATTAATGCCTTAAAGTGTATTGTTGAACTTGATCCTGATTCAGCCGGCAACTGGGTGAAACTGGCCGATACGCAGCTTAAAACCGGAGATGTGGACGGTACGCGTAAGACGCTTAAATCTCTGTTAAGCCTGGATCATCTGGATATCGAACACTGGCGGCAGGCTGCCTATGTCTTTTTACGCTTAAATGATCAGGTATCGGCGCTCTCGTGCCTGGAACAAGCCATTCAACTTTCACCGGAACGCGCAGCCGAACTGAATTTTGAAGTTGCCTGCCTGCATAAGGGACTGGGCAATATAGATGCCGCATTGGACGCCCTGCAAAAAGCGATTGAAATCTCTCCGGACGAACGGATTTTATATGTCATGCAGGCTGATTTAATGGCCGATTTAAACCGTAATCAGGCCGCCATGGCCTGCCTGGAACAGGCACTTAATTTGCAGGATGAACATACCAGCGAACAGGTGCAGCATTTTGAAAAAGCCATCAATCAGGCCATGAAATTACTGCCGGCGCGCTGGGTGGAAATTGCCAATTCAAATGCCGGCGTGCATATTCGCCTGGCACGTTTGCTGCGCCGTCTGGGGAATATACCTGACGCTCTGGATCATGCAGAGAAGGCACTTGAATCGACCCCGGATATGTTTGCTTATCGTTATCTGGCGGTTGACCTGGCAAAAACCTTACTGATGAATGACAAGGCCCGCCAGATGCTGGATTGGATCGAAACGTATCAGGAAAAAACGCCGTCCGATGAAAAAACACTGGATGAACAACCGGCTGAATCATGGTTGTCGTTGCTGTGTCAGTGGGCCGAACAGATTCTGGATACGGATGAAGAAGTTCTGGCAGGGCGCATCGTGCAGCAACTGATTGTGCTGGCACAGGAGAATGCGCGGGTAATGGCAGCCCAGGCGCGTATGTTGGTGCGCCAGGGGCAGGTGCAAGTAGCCGAAGAGGTGATGAATAAAGTCAAACAAATTCAGGGAAATAATCCGGTTTCCTTTTATGACCACGGGATATTTGACTATGCCGGTACGCAGTTGGTGAATGAGTGCCTCAAAGATCGCCCGCTGTGGTATGCAAACGCGTTGTTGGAAACCAATAACTGGCAGGAAGCCCTGGAAACATTCAAAAATACCGCTCACAGCGAGACGGACGCCCTGGTGAACTTTGAGTATGCCCGTGGCCTGGTGAAAGTCGCTGAAAAACAACGACTAATGAGCGAACTGAAATGTATTAAACATTTACCCGGAGAACAGGTATTAACGGATGAAAACGGCAAAGCCTTTGAAAAAGCCATCCATCTGGCATTAAATATCAGCAATGCTCCGGAAGCGGAACTGTGGTTATTACGCGGCAAGGTGGCGTTTAATCCCAATCCACAAAATATTCATGCCTTTGACCGGCGACTGGAACATGACGGCGATGTCGCTCCGCTGGTGGCAGCTTTGCGCCAATCGAATAATCTGCCATCCGCTTTGACGGTGGCGCAGCGGCTGCGCGGCACCCCTGAAGATTTGTTGGAAGGGGCGTTGTGTTTG
>JAJTBH010000175.1 GCA_021287005.1 Anaerolineae bacterium | reverse complement strand
CTGGTACAGGTCCAGTTTCACATCATTGGCTGCCAGCAAAATCATTTTTTCATCACGAATGGTTTGCAATGTATATTGCTCAATTGCACTGGCAATCTTAATTGATGGAATTGTCTGGTTTGTTAATTCAAGAATAATGTTATTGGCACTGGTTAAATTTACAATACAAATAACACCCAGTATCGTTCCGGCCAGAACAGCCATGCCGATAAAACTTAAAAACAGTTTGACGCCGAGTTTCACATTTGCCTCCCGGAGATTTTGGTTAATAACAAAAAGATCACCTCTCCCCGGTGATCTTTTTGTTTATTTCTAGCAGTAATGCAGTGATTGCCTCGATGTTAATCATTCCATTTATTAATAATCAATCCTAAAGGAATTGAGTGTAATCGCGATTTACATCTTTATAAAGCAGGTAAGCCGATTTTTCCCAGCCCATAGCATAATAAAACTGCGGGCAGAAAGGCGCCATGTAGATAAAGTCATCCTTTTGCACTTCGATCAGGTCATGGTTGAGCCAGTAAAGGCCGCAGCCCGATAACATGTACAAACCATGTTCCATGACATGTGCTTCAACAAAACTGAAATAAACACCCGGATCAAAAGTCTGCAAATTGATGCCCATATCAAAACCGAGTGACTCATAAGGAGTCAGGTGTTTTTCGATATAGGTATCGACCGGTTCGCCCTTTACATCGCTTTCATGCGAGATAATCGGAGCGGGAATGCTGATGCCTGCCACTTCAACGTAACGGCGGCGAATCCAGACCACGCGGCTGCGGTCTTTGCCCTTATTGGTAAATTCATAAGCGCAGTGCGGGGGCAGCCAACTGAAACCACCCTGGGGTAATTTGCTGGCCTTTTTGCCATCCAGACTCAGATCAATTTCGCCTTCAAGAACATACAAAAACTGTTCAAATTCTTCATTGCGAACCGCGCTGGTGCCGCCGCCGGCTTCGACCAGTAATTCATGTTCAACAAATTTTGAACCATGCTGCGGGGTTGAAAGCACCTGTGCCTGAACACCGTTAAAATTGGGCAAATTATGCTCCACACGATTGGCGCGCGGAAAGATCATATAACTGCCGGGTTTATTAATGCAGCGGCAACGTGAAGTAACGTCGGCATCGGAAACAATTAATTTTTGTGTTTGTGGAACGCCCATAACTTTATAATCCTACCTTTCAAGAAACCTGACAATTGGATAAACGGCGGAGCAGCTTTCCATATCCGGGAGAAACAACGATTTTTCCGTCATGATACACCTGGCAGCCGCGCACATATGTGCTCTCAACGGCGCCCTTAAAGGAATATCCGGTATAAGCGCTGTGTTTATTTTTGTAGAAAAGCTGATCGGTGGTTAACGTCCACTGCCGTTCAGGGTCAACAACCACCAGGTCTGCGTCCGCGCCGGGCCAGATACCGCCCTTTTGCGGGTAAACGCCAAAACGGCGCGCCGGGTTGGCTGCCAGCATTTTTGCCAGCGCCTGCCACGGTAAATTACGTTTATGCACACCCTCGCTGATCAAAGCCGGTAGCATCGTTTGAATGCCTGAAATACCGCCCCAGGCTTTCCAGATGTTATCCAGGCCTTTTTCTTTTTCAGACCAGGTGCAGGGAGAGTGGTCCGAGCCGATGATATCAACCAGGCCGGCCAGCACGCAATCCCACAGTTCTTCCCGTTCTTCGCGGGTGCGAATGGGCGGCGCGCATTTGGCAGCCGGGCCAATCCGTTCAAAATCGCTCTGTTCAAAAAAGAGGTAATGCGGGCATGTTTCTGAGGTCACCCGGGCGCCCTCTTGTTTAAAACGATCAATGGCTTTAATACCTTCGGCAATCGAGACGTGCACGATGTGCAAATTTCCGCCGGTCACCTTTGAGATAAAACAGGCGCGTTTGATAGCTTCAAGCTCACTTTTACCGGGACGAGATTCGCACCAACTGGCGCGGTCTGTGCGTCCCGCTTTTTGCATCTGTTCGCCCAAATATTGGGTGACAAAATCGTCTTCCGCATGCAGGCCAATCAGGTTGCCCAACGACGCCATTTTTAACAAACCGGCATACAACATATCTTCATCAACCCGGGCAAAATCGACGCCGCTGTTGCTGGCAAAAGCTTTAAAACCAATCACACCGTCTGCATGTAAATCATCCAGATCCGACAGATTGTTGGTAACAAAACCGCCCCATTGGGCATAATCAACAACTGCTTTATTTGCCACGACTTCCCGTTTATGAGTTAACTCTTTTCGGTTAATCGTGGGCGGAGTGGAATTGAGGGGCATTTCCAACACAGTGGTAACGCCCCCGGCTGCGGCTGCCATTGTGCCGGTTTGGTAACCTTCCCAGATTTCGCGGCCGGGCTGATTAAAATGAGCATGTCCGTCCACAATACCCGGCATCAGGATTTTACCCTGCAGGTCAACGATTGTTTCAGCCTGCACGGCTTTGTCGCCGTGAACTATTTCTACAATTTTTTCGCCCGAAACAAGCACGCCACCGGGAAATACATCTTCTTCGGTTACAACACGGCCATTTTTTAGATAGAGATCAGCAGTCATTTAGCACCTCAGGGGTGAATCAAATTTGATTACACACCAAGAATAGCACAAACCAGAGCCATACGAATAGATACACTGTAGGCAATCGCTTCAAAATAAAGCTGGTGCGGTGAGGAGTCGATTTGCAGATCCATTTCACCGGCGCGGCGCGGCAGTGTGTGGGTAATATAGATGGTGCGTCCGTCTTTGTCGGCAACCTTCTTAAGCGTGTCATAACGCACATAATAATTATCCATAATGACTTTAAATGCTTCGGCTTCGGGACCTTTGGGGGCGCTGCAGCCGGGCAGATAAATCATATCCATACCGGAAACATAATCATTGAATGAATCGCGGGTGAAATCAAAAGCTTCTTCCACTTTGATGCCACGGGCAGAGATTTTTTCCATGACTTCGGCCGGGGTGCGGCGAGCTGAAGTGCTGGCCAGATAAACTTTGGCGCCCAGGCGAGCCAGACCTTGAGCCATTGAGTGGCCGGTGCGGGCTTCGATCAAATCGGGGCTGGCAACGCAGACTTTTAAGCCTTCAACTTTGCCAAAAGTACGATAGAGGGTATACAGGTCAAGCAGAGCCTGAGTCGGATGTTCCCAGTGCCCCCAACCGCCGTTGATAATGGGCGCATCCGAATAAGGAGCGGCCTCGCGGGCGTCTTTATCATTAAAGTGGCGCATAACGATAATGTTGGCATACTTGGATACGACTTTGAGCATATCCGAGAGGCTTTCTTCTTTGGCAGCCGAAGAGGTTACCATCGGGTTGGCCTCGCTGATAACATCACCGCCCAGACGATGCATGGCTGTTTCAAAGCTCATGCGGGTACGCGTGCTGGGTTGGAAGAACAGAGTTGACATGACATTACCACTAACCAGGGGCACCATCGAGCGATTCCAGGGTTCAAGTTGTAAGGCCAGGTCGAACAAACCGTAAATTTGATTATCGGTCAGGTCATTAATCGAGAGCAGGCTGCGCCCTTCGAAATTAATATCCCGAACGATGGAACGAATGGTTTTAATTTTTGCTTCAGTCATTTTTTCTCCTGTGAGAATAAAAAAGTGGCCTACATACGGCAGCGCAATCTGTGCCCCATGCAAAGTCCTCATTAACAATTTAAGCAAAATGAGTCAAGAACGCATAAGGAAAGCGTTAAGAAAACATAAGACTATATATCAAGAAAATTAACCCCCATATCTTAAATAAAAATTCCACCCTCTTTTTAACGCCATGATCTTTTTCATGCGTTAACCCTGAGGGTGGAACTTATATCACGAATGGTTGGCTGCGTTTAGAGCTTAAAATGATCCACAGCGACCTGTAAATCTTTTACCATACCGTTTAACAAATCTGTCGAAGCAGCCACCTCTTCACTCTGCCGGTTCAATTTTTGCATGGATAATTCCACTTCACGGGTGGCCTTGCTGTTTTCTTCGCTCATCGCGGCTACATTGCCAATCGACAAATTAATCGCCTGCGTTGCTGCCGTCATCTCCTCGGTGGCGGAGGTGTTTTCTTCAACGATATTATTAACCTGGTCCATTGATACCACAAGCTCATTCGAGAGTGCATTCATGTCACCCGCGGACGAGGCAATTTCATTAATCTGTTGGCTGACCGTGGCAATGGTTTGTAAGATCATATCCAGTGCCCGGCCCGACTCACCGGCATGGTTGACCCCGTTTTCAACTTCCCTGGCGCTTTCATTCATGGCTGAAACGGCTTCATCTACGGTTTTTTGAATACCTTCGATTAACGCGGCTATCTCTCGAGTAGCCGTACTGGATCGTTCGGCCAGTTTGCGCACTTCATCAGCCACAACGGCAAATCCTTTGCCATGTTCACCGGCACGGGCCGCCTCAATGGCGGCATTTAATGCCAACAAATTGGTCTGCGACGCAATCTCATCGATTGTTTCAACAATGACGCCAATCTGATTGGATTGCGTGCCCATATCCTTGATTTTTACTGCGGTAAGGCCCACCGTACTCCGAATTGTCTCCATCCCTTGTATGGTTTTTTCAACCGTCACGGCGCCGCGTTCGGCCGCCTTTGAAGCCTCAGTCGAGTTTTCAGCACTGGTACGGGCGTTGCTGGTGACATGATGGATGGAATTGCTTATTTTAGCTGCCACGTCTGTCGCCGTGCTGACTGCGGCAGATTGTTCCTGAGCTCCTTTTGCCAGGTCGTTTAATGCCTGAGACGTCTGGGTTATGGCCCTTGCCGTTTCGAGCATTATTTCAGATTGTTCCCTGGCGCGGTCGGCAATTCTCTGAACAGCCAGAGATACCTGAGATGTTTCATACCTGCTTTGATCGGCCGCCGAAGCCAGTTGATGTGAAGTGGATGTAACATTTCGAGCTTCATTCGCCAGAAGATTAATTAAATCTTTTAAATAAAGCGTCATTTTGTCAAAAATATGTCCGGTCTCGGATAAACGATTGGTAATCTGATTAAAGGCAAGCGCCAAAGCGCCAAGTTCATCATGCGATTTATAAGGGATATTACGTGAGCAAATATTGACCGATGTGGTTAAATCGCCATTGGCAATAGAAGTGGCAGAAGATACCAGGTTGGCCAGGTCACAATCAACAATTTGTTCCGAAACTTGCACCATTTGTCTGGCAGCGCCCGAAATGGGTGTCGCCAGGATGAAGGCAATCAGCATCACCAGGATGATTGAAACGATGGTTAAAGTCAGGGCTACCCAACGACTGAGGATGTTTTGATTAACGCTTTCCTGAATGGCGCTTTTGCCATCGCCCGTAAATTTTTTTACCAGCTCATCCATCTGACTAGTAATCTTTTCGGCGTATGCGTCAAATTCCTGCATGGCCTGGTTACCGGCTTCGGGTCCGCCGTCAATATATTGATTGGCCATCCATTTACCTTTTTCATAAAAGGCCTCAAATGTGGTATTTAATTCTTCAAATTGTTGACTGTCTTCCGGATAAAGTGCTTTAAGTGCCGCCAGGTCCTGACGAAATTTGAGAGCATACGAATCGGCCTGATTAAAACCGTCATCAAAACCTTTCGCCGCGCGTGTGGCGCTGATGTCGGTTAACCACTGCCAGACCTGTGTTACATCATATTGAATATCTTTTGAAAGGATGGAGCCGGCATATCCCTTATCGCGTGCCAGTTCTATGGCGCGGATACTTGCATCCATTGATATCCAATTAATAACGGCCATGATAATTAATATTAAAGCCACACCCCCAAAAGCTGATAACATCTTCACTCGGATGTTCCAATAAATTTTCATCTTTCCACTCCTTATAACGAATAAAAACTCATTGAGATGAGCGGTTGAAAGGAAGCAGTGATGTGATTAATGGAATGTAAAAAAGAAGGAATGATTTTTGAAATTAAAAAGTTAAATTCACCCTTATTTAATTATTGTAATGGAAAACCGCTCGTAATGAGTCATCATTTTTGCAAACGGAGATCATGTAAACTTGTTACGCAAAATCCCCCATTTTAATATGATATTTTTTGTCGTGTTATAATTTATTTTAAGGTTTATTATTCAAATTGCAACCTTTAATAAACAAAAAGAAATTAATCAGGGATTAAATCAAATAGAGGTTCTATGATAATAAAATTTTTAAGTGTTATGGTGGATGATCAGGAAAAAGCATTACATTTTTATTGCGATATTTTGGGTTTTCAGAAAATGGCTGATATCCCAATGGGAAGTTTTCGTTGGTTAACCGTGGTTTCGCCAGATGGAATAGAGGGTGTCGAGTTGGTCCTTGAACCGATGAATTTTGCTCCGGCCAGTGTTTATCAAAAAAAACTATTTGAAGCCGGCATTCCGGCTCTGGCGTTGGTCACACAAGATGTTCAGGTCGAGTATGAACGTTTAACTGCTCTGGGCGTTAAATTTCTGAAAGCACCGGAAAATCACGGACCGATTGTTGCCTGTATTTTTGAAGACACCTGTGGCAATCTGATTAATCTCGTTCAACCTCTCATGTAGCCCACTTTATTTTAAGAAATCACTGGTATCCGTTTTAAAAAGATTCTAAACGGATTTATTGGATAAACATTTTTATATCGGCTGAAAGTAGTATAAACAAACTAACATTTCTACTACTTTTTAGGGGGGATAAAAATACCACAATCTGACATTCTTTTTTTATTAACATGTTGCTATGATGAAAACAGGTCAGAAGGCCATTCCATGTATGGCCGAAAATTAATCAACCAGGAGAGGTTATATGAAAAGATTTATTTTTATCGGTCTGGTGGTGGTCTCCATCCTGTCTGTTCTCGCATTTGCAATGCCATCAAATCTGGTTGCTGCTGCAGCCGAAACGCCAAGCCCAACGCCCGAACCCGCGGTTACCGGTGAACCACACGAAATCAGTGGCGCGCCCCAAATCATCCATGATCAGGTTTCCAAAACCTGGGGGCCCAAGAAACAAATTCTGGATGGTGATACCATGTACCAGGGGCGTTATGAGCGCCCGTTTGATCAAGAAATGTTGTATTTCCCCGGCGCCGATATCAGCCTGGCAGCGCTGTATCGCCCGGGTGACGGTTGGATCTATACCAAACTGCGCCTGACTCAACAGCCCAAAGCCGATGACAAAACCAATTATGTTATCGAATTGGACCTGGATCGTGACGGGCGAGGCGACACCTTAATCATGACTTCCCTGCCGGCCGGCAACAAATGGGCAACCGGCACTGTCAGCGTTTGGGAAGATAAAAATAAAGATGTTGAAACCGGTGACGTAAATTCGCCAAATAAGGGTGACGGTTATGAGACCAAATATACCGAGGACCCCGAAATGGCTTTTGCTCGCCTGTCTCCCGACAACCCGCAGGATGTTCAAATCGCCTTCAAACAGGCTTATATTGGCGGTTCGAAAGGTATGTTCCTGTGGCGCGTCTGGACGGTTTTTAACACCTGGGAAAGCACCAAAATCCCTCCCGAAGACCAGTATACACTTCAGGAGGCCGGCGTTCCCTATTATCTCAATGCCGATTATCCTTTGAAGGCTGTTTATGGTATGGACAACACCTGCCGTGCACCTTCCGGCTACGAAATTTATGGACAAACCCGAATTAAAGGTTCCTGCGTAGTACCAGCAGCCCCTGTCCATTAGAACATGTCATTCCACCAAAAGCCCCCGGTTGGTAACCGGGGGTTTTTGGTTAATAAAACGACTTTTTATAAACTTTGAAATCGATTCGTTTCCTGCATGATTAATCTTAAAAAGATGTCAACAACGTTTGCATCAAAGTGCGTTCCTTTTTGTTCCTGAATATAATCCTGTGTTTTTTCATGAGACCATGCCTTGCGGTATGGGCGATCTGATGTTAATGCATCCCAAACGTCGATAATGGCAAAAATTCGCGCCGCCATAGGGATATCTTCTCCCTTAAGACCTCGCGGGTAACCACTGCCGTCCCATTTTTCGTGGTGACAGAATGGAATATCCAGAGCGGGGCGTAAATAAACGATTGGAGAGATTAAATCATAAGCAAACTTTGGATGTTTTCTCATTATTATCCATTCTTCTGGTGTCA
>JAJTBH010000174.1 GCA_021287005.1 Anaerolineae bacterium | reverse complement strand
CTGATAAAAAAATCAACGATTAAATCCATTTTATTTATTAATTTTCCATCAAAAAAACAGAGCTAAATCTTCCATAATTTAGGGCTAAATTTTTGTTCATTTACTTTGAATTTTGACTTCGAATTGATAGAATAAAAGTAATTCAAAAATTATACTTTTATCAAGTTCAAGGGTAGGTTAAATGGGACTTTTCAAACGCAGAATGGGAATTCAGTCAAAAATAACCCTGGGATTTACCGGGGTTGTTTTATTAGCCATGGTTTTGTTGATAACCAGTTTATTTTTCTATTTTCGTTATCAAACCCGTAAGAACCTACGCGAGAGCATATTAAATATGGTCTCAATTGCCGCTTTACAAATAAATGGCGATGAACATGCAAAAATTCAAACCCAGGCTGACTCTCAATCTGCTGAATACCAGCATATCCGTGAGATTTTACAAAATATTCAGAACACAAGCAGCAATTTAAGTGAACCATATACCATGCGGGTAAATTCGGATGGGAAAATTCTGTTCATCGTGGATGCCAGTGTGGAAGATCCCATTAATGTTGGCGCAGAATATTCAGAACCGAGCGTTCTGTTATTAGAGAATGCCGCAACGCTCAATCATCCCATTGTGGAAGATGACATTTACAAAGATGAATGGGGTACCTGGTTATCGGCATACGCTCCAATTTACCGCTCCGATGGGAGTCTTGAAGCCATCCTGGGGCTGGATATTTCAGCAGAAAAAGTAATCGCCGAAGAAAATGAATTATTAGGGGTGTCAATGGTTATCATAACCTTGATACTTCCACTGGCGTTTATTATTGCTTATATGCTTTCAAAAGCTTTAACCCATCCTGTAAAATTAATCAACCAGGCCAGTGAATTAATCGCCCATAAAGACCTGCCTGCATTGGAAATGGTTGCCAATGCCATATCATCCGGTGATTTAACTCAATCCGTAGACTTGCAGATTGAACCGATTAATTATCACTCTAATGATGAAATGGGAGATATGGCAAACATTCAGAATCAAACCATCATCAGTTTGAACGATACCGGCATGGCAATTCTTAATATGAGTGCCGCCATTCGTAGTTCTCTAAAACAGGTGGCAGAAAACAGCATAAAATTAAACTCTGCTTCGCATGAGTTGGCAGAAGTTTCAAAAAACACCGAAAACAGTACGGTTCAAATCGCAAATACCATGCAAAATATTTCAAAGGGCACCCAACACCAGAGCGCCAATGTCATTAAAACAGCCAGACTGGTTGAAAACATGATTGGGGGCATCAAGAAGATTGAACTTGGCGGAATCGAGCAGGATGATGTTGTAAATAAAGCCCTGAAAATTACCGGGGAATTTAACAACGCCATGCAGGTTATGGCAGAAAACGCCAGAGTCAGCACCATCGATTCAAAGGAAGCCGCCAAAACATCTCGCAACGGAGCCGAAACAGTGGAAGCCACCATCACCGGGATGCGTTCCATACAGGCGAAAAACCAGATAACCTCGCTGAAAATAAATGAACTCGGAAAACATTCCAAGCGCATCGGCGATATTACCGAAGCGATTGAAGATATTGCCTCTCAAACCAATATGTTGGCGCTTAATGCCGCAATTGAAGCCGCTCGAGCAGGTGAACAAGGTAAGGGTTTTGCCGTTGTAGCCGATGAAGTGCGAAAGCTGGCTGAAAAAGCCAGTTCTTCAGCCAGAGAAATTGATAACCTGGTAAAAACCATGCAGAATGATGTTAATGCCGCTATTATGGCCATGCAGGAAGGTGAAACTGAAATATTGTCAGGCGTCGACAATGCCAACAAAGCGCGCTCGGCATTGGATAATATTCTTGCCTCCGTTGATAGAGTTTCTGAAAAAATTAACTCAATGGCAAATAATGTTGACCAGATGAAAAACCTTTCACAAGGATTAACCGGCAGCATTCATAGTGTTCAACAAGTAGCAGAAGTAAATAACCGCATTATCGCTGAAATAACAGCCAGTTCGAATGAAATCGATATTGCGATTGGCAATATTACCAGCGCCGGTGAAGAAAACTCGGCTGAGATAGAAGAAATTACGGCCGCGATCGATGTGATTAGCAGCCAGGCTCAGGAAGTGGCTTTATCGGCGCAATCATTAACCTTAATTTCAAATGAATTAATTGCTCTGGTCGAAAAATATAAATTCAGGTAAATTTAACCCAACAACCACCAAACAGTAATTACAACTTAAGGAAAAAATATGTCTACAAAAACAAAAAAGAAAAACGGGGTTAACTTAACGGCTATATTTGCGATTTTGATCGTTCTTGTTCTGGCAGCGATTATCATTGTATTAAATTTGATTCAAAAGCCGCCCTCGCAAGCCTCCAGCGGCGGCAAACAGTATAATGCGGCGCCGGCCATGCAAATAGACACTTCCAAAGAATACACGGCTACATTTAAAATGGCCAAAGGCGGTGAGTTTGTTGTACAGTTGTATCCCAAACAGGCTCCCATCACCGTCAATAATTTTGTCTTTCTGGCTCGCGAGGGTTATTATGACGGCACAACTTTCCACCGTGTATTGGATGGTTTCATGGCCCAGGGCGGCGACCCGACCGGCACCGGCATGGGCGGACCCGGTTATAAATTTGTCAATGAAGACAGTGATCTACAATTTGATAAACCAGGGGTTGTGGCAATGGCCAATGCAGGGCGCGATACAAACGGCAGTCAGTTTTTTATCACATTTGTCGCGCGGCCTGAATTAACCGGTGGGTACACGATTTTTGGGCAGGTTATCAGCGGTATGGATGTGGTAAATGCTATTACTCGGCGTGACCCAATGCAATCTCCCAACTTTACGGGGGATGTCATCGAAAGTATCACGATCAACGAGAAATAAAATTTAATAACACTTCGTATTAATCTCATAACGACCGTCTGTAATTGGCCAACTGCGACAGACGGTCGTTTGATTATTATTTAAACTTAATTCTCTTATCCAGGTATCGTCATACAGGTTGTTGTTTGGCAGTGAAATTTTCAGGTCTGCAAAATTATGTGACAGATTATCTCGATACCAATCGTATTGGACTAAACCCAGTGTAATTATTTTTACGTCCGGCCGCCAACCCAGCCCATAATGATAATACCAGAGTGGAAAAGTATCCGCGTCGGCACCGGTTAACAAAATTGCACCTTGTGGGACGCTTGAAAGGTAACTTTCTGCGAAATCGGCCGCAGCATGTTCCCGGCGCGGATCAATGGATTGTCGGGTCTGGTAATATAAAAAAGCGCCTGTTAAAAGGAGGAAAAAAAATACAAGCCGGCCCCAGGCCACCTTTCGCCAGACGCCATCCCAATTTTTAAGGATAAAATTTCCTATCCAAATACTAAAGACAATTAATGCCGGTAAGAGGTATACCGTCGAATCGTAACTCGCATAAAAAGCTGAAAATAATACCGATGTTATAAAAACATACAGGAGCGCCCAATTGATCTTTTTGGATAAATCACTCTGAAACGCGCCAAAGATTCCGAACAATAATCCGATAATCCCAAAATTTGCCAAAATTATTCCCGACAGAGCTTTGAGCCTTTCCCATAATTGGAGGGGAGTCGAATTAAATAACAAACCTTGATATAGTTCTCCACCAACCAACCACAGGAAATTTTTCCATGATTGGGCATTCCCCCAATTCACAGCAGGATAAAACGATGCTCGCCAGGGGATTACCAGATAGATACTCAAGCCGGCTATAAACAAAACCATAAAAAGAAGCGGATAGGTTAAACGCCATTGATTACGAATTTGTAAATATAATCCTCCAAGAAACAATGGCAACAATAATAAACCGGTGGCGTGATTCCCCAGGCTCAAACCGCAGATTATGGATAGAATACACATTAGCCAGATTTTGCTTCGCTCCGCCTGGCCAGGTTGTGTGGATAACCAAAACCAGAAAAGGAAAACCATAACAAAACATGACTGGAATGTATAAACTTCCACAATGACGGCCTGAGACATAAACAGGGACGAACCACCCAGACAAAAAGCACTGACAAATCCGGCTGCAATGGCTCCATTTTTTGGGGCATTTATTTTTAAACTCAACAAAGTTGTTAATAAAAGGGTGATAATGGCAGCCGAAAAAGAAAACAAGGCTCCTTTAAAAAAAGGTGAAGCCCAGGGTAAAAATTGAAAAATTTGAGCGGTCACCAGATAGGTTGGATAACCCGAAGGGTGCGCCACCCCGCCGGTTAATAAAGCAGCCAATAAATCGCCGCCATCCAGGCCATTATTGGCGATGGAGTAACGCGTAGGCAGTATTCCGGCATATACCCCGATCGGAATGATTATCGATAAAAATAAAACGGTTAGGGTGATATATTTATTCGAAGACTTTTTTATAATTTTGGCTACGCGCATTTAATGAATCTTGTCTTTTATAATCGACGTTTGATCTGGTGATTATCTATTTCTACTCGCAAAGCATACTCATTTAATGTCTTTATTAAAATTCTGGATCGGTCCTTGCCGCTGATGGTTGCATCAAAAATTGCTTCATATCCTTGCAACCAACCTTCAACCACTTCAATTTTGTCGCCTTGTTTGAAGCTTGCTTTTTGTACCTCTTGTTCTTCAAACCAGGCAATTCGCTCCTGTAACGACTTGATTAAAACCTCAGGCACGACGGCCGGTTCACCGCCAAAACTCACCAATCCTTTGGAATAAGGCATGTATTGGAGTGCCGAGATTCCGATAGTTTTAAGATCAACTTGAATAAATAAATATCCGGGAAAATACGGGCGAATTTTTCTTGCTCTGGGATTTACGGGTTTAACTTTAATCTGCGGAAAGTACCCATCAAGGTTGTGATGGCGAATTTGATCCCATAATAAGTTTTCTTTGTTGGGTTGACTGTTATAGGTGTACCAGAGCTTTGCCATTCTATAATTATAATGGCTTCAAGGTCGATTATTAAACAAAAAACCCCTTCAAATTAATGAAGGGGTCTGAGTATCTATGAATTAATATTTACTTTCCGCTCCCAAATACAAAATAACCTGCTTTTTTGGTTTGAATGACAAGTTTATTGCCGGATAACGTGGATGGAATTCGCACCCATTTCCCCTGCTCAGCATCATACCTCTGAATGCTTAAGGCCGGGGCTTTTTTGAAGGCTTCCACTTGATCGGGTGTTAAGGTCAGGGTGATCGTTAGCGGGTTTTTCAACTCACCGGAAAATTCGACATCATTCTCCTCGATGCCGATATAAAGAACATTACGAATATCCTTAAAACTTTCCGGCAATGGAATGTCTTCCGCATTAACAGCACCCACTTTCACTTTGCTGCCTTCCGCCAGTGTACCTGGTGGAACTTCAATCTCTGCCAGACCCGGCAAATTTACACTGGCACCTGCCGAGCCACTCACCACACCCTCTTGCCAGACATCCACAACGGGAGTGCTTTCCACAACCGCTTCTTTGCTGGGAACCACGGGCGGAACCGTTGCCGCAAAAACGGAAGATTGCCAGACACCGCCCAATGCTGCCAGAGCAATGATGATAAAAAATAAAACGATGGGGGCTTTATTATTCATTTTTTCCTCTTTCTAAGGTTATTTTTCCCTTGATATTTTTTAGCGAACATTTATACATCATTTCAAAAATTTTCAAAAAGGCCTCCTCCCTCATCTTCTCAATTTTCCAAATGTCATTTTGTTTTCGGTTGAAATTCAAAAACAATTTCTCCTGAGCGAGAAATGTAAGCCTGCCAGGTTATCGAATTATTGATATCTAGTCCCTTAATAGTAGAGGATTTTAATGTATAACCATCCGGGGGCGTTATCTGGATTAAAAAATTAACATTATCTATTCCGGCTTGTTTTTGAATCCGTAACAAATAAAACAAATTTCCTTTTCCATCCTCGGAAATAACTGACGCGGGTAAAGAAATCTCCAGGCTCGTTTCACGTTTCTCCTGCTGTGGAACGACCGTCAGGCCGCCAACCAGGGTTGTGCCACCTTCCCCGATCGATTGGTCGATTTTGTTTTCCCAACGAAACTCATCTTTAAAAAAATCCGGGGGGACTGGTGGGTGATTTATGGCATTTATCGTGCTGCCCGGCGTCAGGTAGACCCGCCAGTAATCCCAATAACAACGTGGAAAGTAATAATCATCGTTATGGTTTCCGTCGTGTAATGCATTACAAGGCTCTGTTCCCACGCCTCTATTTTCATGAGAAAAGGCAACCCGTGCCAGTGGTGCGGAGATATTCTTCAGGTTTACTTCATATTTAATCGACCGGATTATTAAAGAGTCGTTTTTGCTGAAGCCGATATTAGAATCTACCAACATCAAAAAATCACCGCGGCCTGCATCCAATTTTCCAGAGAGCTGCTGATTTTCTAATAAGCGTTGAATCTGCGGGTCGTTAAAATAAACCTGAAGGCTTCCCTGACGTATTTGTGTTTCAATCAATTTTGCCAGTTGTTTAATTTCTTCCGCACTTTGAACCTCTTTAAGATTATCCAGCAAAACCGGCGCCAGACTGGCAATAAAAAATTTTCTTTGGTCCGCTCCCATTGTTTTTGCGGCAGTTGTTTTAATCCCGACCATCATGGATTCAAAATTTTCAGCCGAAACTTTCGGCAAATCTCCGGCCAGTTTTACCGGCCCGAGGAATCTTAATAACTCGACCAGAAATGTCTGGTCAAACGCTATCACACCATCCGTGGGGTAGGCTGTGGACGAATAATATAAACTTTGCACCTGACGCGCAGTGGTTGGAAAATCCGGCGACCAGTTTCCGTCACGCGGCACCCAGTAAGCGGCCATCATAATTTTATGAACAGGCTCAGGCGGATACAGTGCTTTATCCACGTAATTTAATCGGGTTGAATCTTCAAAGCTCAACAGTGTGATTTTGCCCTGGTCGATTCTAAGCAGGCCAAAAGAGGTAATAAAACCTCCGCTGGCCCGCAGTTCATCATGGTTTTGCACCAGGATCAAATAGGTCTGTGGGCGCTCTTCGCCAAGTATTTTCGGTATTAGAACTGCATACCTCTGAAAATTTTCAAGGGTCGCAATGGATTCATCCAATTTCGTCAAATCTTGCTGATATGCGGGTGGAAATAAAACCGGATTTAATTCCTTTCGAAAGGTTTTAACAGCGGCCAGCTCCTCCCGGTTTTGTTCCAACAACGGTTTTATATCTAAATAGGTCTGAAATAACAATTCGGGTATTTGCTGTTCACGATTGTGACTGACAACAAAATTATTACTAAAATATTCGGCACACACTGCGGTTGATTCAGCCAGGTTTGAAAGCGCCAGAGCATAAGCAACTGCCGGTTTAACCTGGGCTGCATATTCTCCGACGATCGGAAAATAATATAAAGAATCCAATATCGGATAGATTGGGTCCAACTGTGAATTTAACCCTTTCATCGTCTCACTGGATTGTTGAGCCAATGAAAGTATTTCATCCGGAGGCAATTCGGCCAACGGAAGGTTATTTAATTTTTTATACCGGTCGATAATAGACAACTCGGTATCAATATATTCACATATATTGTACCCCCATGAAAAAATGCGCAAGTCAATGGCAACCATGCATATAATCAACAAACAGGCAGGAATGGACCATTGAAAAACCTTTTTCTTCAATTAATAAGCTCCTTCTTTTGATAACACGACGCGAATGGTCTTAAGAATAATATAGATATCCAACCATAATGACCATTCTTGAATATATTCGTAATCCAATTGAACGCGGCGCGAGAAGGATGTTTGATTTCGACCGGATATCTGCCATAACCCGGTTAAACCAGGTAAAACACAAATATAATCTCGTAAATGACACCCGTATTTTTGTTGTTGTTCCACCATAATAGGGCGAGGTCCAACCAGGCTCATTTCACCTCTGAACACATTCCAAAGCTGAGGCAATTCATCCAGGCTATAGGCTCGTAAAAACTTTCCCATTCGGGTTATGCGGGGGTCGTTTTTTAGCTTCTGAAATTGATCCCATTCCTGTTGGGAAACGGGATTTTCAGACATTTCTTTTTTTAGAATTTCATCCCCATTTTGATACATGGTTCGAAATTTCAACATT
>JAJTBH010000173.1 GCA_021287005.1 Anaerolineae bacterium | reverse complement strand
TTTTGTTTTTCATTGTCCTCTAAATCCGATGACGGTACCCACGGTTCGGAATAAGATGGTAATATCCAATAACAGGTTACGATGTTTAATGTAATAAAGATCATATTCAGTTTTAATTGCCGTTGCTTCGGCATTTGAGGCATAACCAAAATTAACCTGTGCCCACCCGGTTAAACCGGGTCGCACCATTAAACGGGCACGATAAAAGGGCACAACGGCTTGTAAACCGTCCATCAATTCAGGGCGCTCCGCTCGCGGTCCCACCAGGCTCATATCCCCAATTAATACATTTAAAAACTGGGGTAATTCGTCCAGATGGGTTTTCCGCAAAAACCAGCCAAACCGGGTGATCCGGTTATCATTTTCAACCGTAACCTTGGGGCTGCCGTCTTTTTCGGCATCGGTAAACATTGTGCGGAATTTAAACATACGGTAGGTATGGCCATTTTTACCGGCGCGCGCCTGCGAGTAAAATACGGGAAAACCCGTATCCAGAATAATAGCGATAGAAATAAATGGAAATGCTACCAGAAGGATCAACAGACCTACCAATGCGCCAAAAATATCCATTAGCCGTTTGGCCACTTCATAAAAACCTTCCACACGAATTTGATCTACCAGGTACCGCAGCAGCCAGTCGGATTGTAACAAGGCAATCGGAACCCGGCCCATAATTTCTTCATAAATGATGGGCATGGTGGTGATGGAAACACCCAATTCGGCGGCTTTCATCACCTCGCGTAACATTTCAGGGGTCATTTGACCCGAAATGGCAAAAATCAAATCGCTGATTTTTTCCCGCTCAATCAAATCCATTAATTCATTACAGCCACCCATCACGGGGAAATCTTCGACACGCGTACCCAGTTTTTCAGGGTCATCATCAATCAAACCAATTAAATGAAAAGGAGGCGGCCAGATTTCTTTTGCCAGTTTGGCCATTTGCGAACCGGCTCGCCCCGCACCGATAATAAATACCCGCCGCATAAAAAGCGGCGCCGTAAACACTTGAATGTAAATTAACCGCCAGGTCAGAGTGAACAAAGCAGCGGCGATTATGAAGGCTAATACACCCAAACGCGGGAGTGAAAATGGATCGGCGAAAAAGAATACCAGTAAATAAACGACCAATGAAATCGCCGAAGCAATCCCAATGCCTTTTAAGTTTTCAGATCGTCTCCCGGCTTTTCGGGCATCGTATAATTCGACTAACAGCATAATCCAGATGATTGGGAGGAAATAAAACCAGACCGGGATGCGTTCTCTGGCAAAATCCACCCAATTTAACGTCAGCCAATCTTGTTTCATCCATATATAAATGGATACGACCAGAGCCAGCCCACTCATGATGAGGTCGCCGATCATTAATATTAACCAGCGCTCGCCCGACCTCATGCGCCAATGAACTTTATGGTTGGTTGATCTATTTGAATTCATTTACTTTTACCTGCCAAATATAGATTTTACCATGCTCCACAGGAATCCAGCACCCCAAAAGAAATGCATACACATGATCGCCAGGCTGACACCCAGGTTGGTTTTTATTCCCTGGTGAGATTTATCCAACCAGGTGACACCACTGAAAATGGCGGCAGCATAAAAAACTACTTCCGCTGCCAGAACCAGGCTTAAAACAGGGAGAAAACAAGCAGCTACCAGCCATAAAATAATACTGGAAACAAACAAAGGGGGAAGGGCCTGTCGCCAGCGTAACGTGGTGGGATTATCCTTTAACATGCGCCACTTCCAATAACCATAGCGCCAATATTGGCGCGCCAGTGAGATTAAATCGGGGCGTGAGAAATAAATAGTTCTTATCGCTGGATTTAACCAGATTTTTCCGCCATTTTTTCGAATGCGGGTATTAAATTCGTAATCTTCGTTGGTTAAGAGTTTTTCATCAAAAACACCGATGCGCTCAAATAGTTCACGGCGGTATGAGCCAAACGGCACAGTGTCCACTTCTGCCGCTTCGCTGGTGTAGCGATATTTGGCATCACCTACGCCCAATCGGTGGGCAGCGGCAATTGAAATACACCCGGCCATCCAACTGTCATCGGATGGGCGAATATCCCAGACACCGCCAACATTATCACCTTTGCCGGCTTTTAAATCACTAACGCACAACTCAATATAATTTTTTACCGGCACCGAATGCGCATCGAGACGTACGATAAATTCACCCGCTGCATTAGCCAATCCGATGTTAAATGCCGATGGGATATCCCGTTTTTGATTATTTACCACTTTTAAAGTGAGTTCCGGATGTTCCTGAGAGAATCGACTGATCACATCACGCGTGTGATCAGTCGAAAGACCATCCGAAATAATTACTTCCATCGCTTCGAGTCTATAGGTCTGCTCGAATAGCGACTGAAGTAAAAAGAGAATGGTTTTCTCTTCGTTATAACAGGGGATAATGATGGATACTTCCGGCATGCCAGAGGGACACTCAGAATTATTTATCCGAATCGTTGCCACAGCAGCAGCAACCTTCTTCGCCTTCTTCACAGTCACAATCGCAATCGCAGTCGTTGGCGCAGCACTCGCAATAATCGAGCACGGCAATCGCCTCAATCTCCACTGCAGCGCCTTTCGGTAAAGCAGCTACCTGGACGGCAGAGCGGGCAGGAGAATTTTCGGCAACACGGGCAAAGTCATTTATATCTTTCAGGAACACAGTGGTCTTCATCACGTTTTCAAGCGTGGTGCCTGATTCTTCCAAAACGTTTTTCAGGTTAATTAAAACCTGGCGGGTTTCCGCTTCAACGCCACCTTCAACCAAAACACCGGAGGCGGGGTCAAGGGCAATTTGCCCGGAGGTGAAAACAAAATGATTAACAACGGTCGCTACGGAATAAGGCCCAATTGCCTTGGGGGCTTTATCGGTTTTAATGACTTTCTTTTCAGTGCAATCACACATATGACGAAATCCTCTCTAATCCTTTTTACATAAAAAAAAGTAAATGGCTTTTTTAGAGCCATTTACCATTATACCTAAAGATATCAAACTGGTAGAGGTTATCCCTCTAATATTCCAGTTTAATTTTTTCCGTAACGCGGCGTTTGAACAGCCAATAGGTCCAGATTTGATAAGCCAAAACGATCGGCACAAAAATTAAGGCAATGATCGACATCACCTGAAGCGTATAGGGGCTGGAAGAACTGTTGTAAATGGTCAGACTCCAGTCGGGATTGAGGCTGGAAATCAAAACGCGTGGGAAAAGTTGAACAAAAATTGTGACGGTTGCCAGCAATATGGCGGCTGAATTTAAGATAAATCCCCAACCATCCCGATTCGAACGCAGCATCCATCCACCCGCAGCATAAACCAGAACCGTGACTACAGCCAGAATGACAGCCAAAACCGAAAAGTTCACCATGACTGCTGACAAAATTACAAAGACCACCATCGCCAACAATACAAATGGGAATATTCGCCGGGTTACTGCTCGCGCACCTTCAACCAGATCACCGGTAGTTTTGAGAGTCAGGAAAATCGCACCCTGCACAATAAAACCGCCCAGAGAGATTAAACCACCCAGTAATGCATAGGGGTTCAACAAATTCCAGAACCCGCCCACATAATTATGCGCTTCATTAATCGGAACACCCAGTACAAAGTTGGCAAACGCCACCCCCCATAACAAAGCCGGGATGAAACTGCCAACGCAGATTGCCCAATCCCACAGGCTGCGCCAGAGCGGGTTGTCATCTTTGCTGCGGAATTCAAAAGCCACACCTCTAAAGATGAGGGCAATTAAAATCAGGAAGAGCGGCAGGTAAAAACCGCTGAATAGCGTGGCATACCAGCCTGAAAAAGCCGCAAATGTCGCTCCACCGGCCGTTAATAACCAGACTTCATTACCATCCCAGTGAGGCCCAACCGTGTTAATAATCACGCGGCGTTGTATGTCACTTTTTCCCAGAAAAGGTAACAAAATGCCCACGCCGTAATCAAATCCTTCAAGGACGAAATAACCGATATATAACACGCCGATCAAAATAAACCAGAGTATGTTCAGATCCATCGTTTTTCTCCTTTTTTATCCTAAGCAGGCAGTACTTCACTGTCGTTATTCTGCGGGCCGGCTTTGGCGTATTTCACCAGTAAATAAATATCGGCAACCATCAAAATGCCATATACCAGAGTGAAGATAATCAGCGATGAAAGCACCATTTCAGCCGTGATTGACGGAGAAACGGCGTCCTGCGTTTTCATCAATCCAAAAACAACCCAGGGTTGGCGTCCCATTTCCGTCATGATCCATCCGGCAGTATTGGCCAGGTAGGGGAAGGAAATGACAATTGGGAAAATTAGAACCAGCCATTTCCAGCGGGGTAAAGCCTGTTTTCGAATCATAAAGTACAATAACACAGCCACAATGGCCAGCATTAAAAATCCCATGCCAACCATCACTCTGAAAGCCCAGTAAATAACAAATACATTGGGAACATATTTGCCGGGGCCGTACATCAACTCATAGGCTTCCTGCAAATTACGAATGCCTTTTACTTCGCCGGTCAACGAGTTATAAGCCAGAACACTTAACATATTGGGGATACGAATTTGAACCAGGTCTTCCTGGGCATCTTCATCAAAAATGGCAAACATGGAGAGCCCGGCCGGGTTCTGAGATTCCCACAGACCTTCGGCGGCAGCCATTTTCATCGGTTGAACCTGAACCATACGTTTGGCCTGATAATCCCCAACGGCAATCACACCCAGAACGGAAAGCGCCCCAAAAATAACTGCAATTTTTAATGAACGCTCAAAAACCTCTTCGTGGCTGTCACGCATCAAATGATAAACGCTAATCCCTATTACAAAAAATGCTGCCGTGGTAAAACCGGCCAATACTGTGTGTGGGAATTGCCCCCACACGTAGGGGTTGGTTATCAGGGCAAAAAAATCTTTCATTACCAGGCGTCCGCCTTCCAACATATAACCCACCGGTGATTGCATAAATGAATTGGCCGCCAGGATCCAGAAAGCGGACACATTGGAGCCGATTGCCACCAGCCAGATGGCCAATAAATGCATGTTTTTGGACAATCTATCCCAACCGAAAATCCAGACACCGAGAAAGGTGGATTCAAGGAAAAAAGCCAGCAATGCTTCCACTGCCAGGGGAGCGCCAAAAATATCCCCTACAAAACGAGAATATTCCGACCAGTTCATACCAAACTGAAATTCCTGGACAATGCCTGTAACAACGCCCATAGCAAAATTAATCAGGAATAATTTTCCCCAGAACTTTGCCATCTTTTTATAGACTTCTTCCCCTTTAACGACATAAAAAGTTTCCATAATGGCTGTTAAAACGGACAATCCCAGGGTTAATGGGACGAAGAAGAAATGATAAACCGTTGTGACAGCAAATTGCCATTGCGAAAGGGTTAACGGATTCATGCTTCACTCCTTAGCTGATAAAATTTTGACAAACTATTAAGATATATTAGGTAAAATTAGGATTGTTACTACTCTATTTTACTCTCCTTTTTCAAATCCTACAACCTTTAACTTATTAACACTGTAACATAATTTTTGGATTTTAATAACATAAATCGCTGATTTTTTTCACCAAATTGGAAGCTAAATCGTCGATTTATGTATAATGAACATATTAAAATATTTATTTATTTTACAAACTTATTCTGCCAGACCGGATCGATTGGTAAAAAGAATTAACCTTTATCTATTAAGAGGAAAGCATGTCAAACCAACTGGAATATTTTTTTAAACCCGCCTCAGTGGCATTAATTGGCGCATCATCCAATCCATCCAAATTAAGCCACGGAATATTAATTAACATGCTTCAATCGGGCTATCAGGGCAAAGTTTACCCGGTAAACCCCGGTAGTAAAGAAATTGCCGGTTTAACCTGTTATCCCGATATAGAATCATTACCGGGCCCGGTTGATCTGGGGGTAGTTGTTTTGCCGGCTCCCAGAGTGTTGGAAAGCTTAAAAGCTTGTGGACAAAAGGGGTTTAAAAATATCATCATCATTTCCGGCGGATTTAAAGAAGTTGGCCCTGAAGGCGCAGAGCTGGAAAGATTATGCCTTGAAGTTGCCAAACAATTTAAAATGCGCCTGATTGGCCCCAATTGCGTTGGGGCAATGGATCTTTACAGCGGCTTAAACACAACCTTTATTAAGGGATTGCCGGATAAAGGCGGCATCAGCCTGGTCTCTCAATCGGGCGCCGTCAGCGGTGCGATTGTTGACTTAATTTGCGGCAAGGGCATCGGTATTTCACACCTGGTCAGCCTGGGTAATGAAGCTGATGTGACTGAAACGGATGTAATTGAATATCTCAGCGAAGTCCCTGAATCATCCGTCATCGCCTGTTATGTTGAAGCGATCCGCGAAGGGCAGCGTTTCATTGATGTCTGCCGTCAGGTCAGCCGAAATAAACCGATCGTATTATTAAAGGCCGGTCAGACCAACGCCGGAGCACGCGCGGTATCCTCGCATACCGGTTCGCTGGCCGGCTCACTGGCTGCATATCAGGCAGCCATAAAACAAAGCGGCGTCATCATGGTGCAGACAGCATCCGAATTAATCAATGTGGCGCAGGCCTTTGCCAGCCAACCTTTGCTTAAAGGCAATCGGGTTGTGGTAATCACCAATGCCGGTGGTCCGGCTGCCCTGGCATCCGACAGCCTGGCACAACACGCCATTCAACTGGCTGATTTAAGTGATTCGACTCGCCAGAATTTACGTTCCCGGCTTACCCCGGCTGCACAAATTGCAAATCCGGTGGACATGCTCGGCGGCGCCGAACCGGCCGAATATGGTTTTGCCGTTGAACAATGCCTGTTGGATGATCAGGTGGATGCCGTTTTAGCCATCCACGTACCCACTTCCGTGGTAAACCCCGACGAAATTGCGCGCGCCATTGGCGAAGCTGCTATTAAATATCAAAAACCGGTTTTGGCCTGCATCATGGGTGAATATAGTGTTGGAAATTCACGAAGCGTTTTGCAAGGATTTAATGTTCCGTGTTTTCAATATCCCGATCAAATGGGCGTTATCCTGGGAGCCATGTATAACTATACGCAGATCAAAAACAAAACAGCCCAACCGCCGCTTGTTAACCCTGCCCAAACTGCCCGACCTCTGTCTGAAATTGGTATCGGCGATCATAAAAAAGAATTGGGCGAAGCCCATATCCGTCCCCTCCTGGCCGCCTATGATTTTCCCTTGATTCGAGCGGAAATTGCCCATGACGAATCCGAAGTAAGCTCGATAGCGGCCGGTTTTGCTTCACCCATCGTGATGAAAATAGTTTCTCCCGATGTTTTGCACAAATCCGATGCCGGCGGAATTCGCCTTAATATTCAAAGTCCGACTGCGGCGATTCAAGCCTATCATGAAATTATTAATAATATTAAAAACAATCTTCCTTCAGCCAGAATTGAAGGGGTGATTATGGAACCGATGGCGCCCAGGGGACAGGAAGTTATCATCGGCATGAAACGGGACCCGCAATTTGGACCATTGATCATGTTTGGTCTGGGTGGAATATATGTCGAATTGTTTGGTGATGTTGCTTTTCGCGTGGCGCCCATCACCCGTGAGGATGCGTTTGAAATGGTTCGTGAAACTAAAGCGGGAAAATTGCTGGCTGGAATGCGCGGTCATAAACCTGCCGATATTGAAGCGGTTGTAGATTGTTTGCTTAAATTAGCCCGTATCAGTTTGGATTACCCTGAAATTGAAGAGATCGAAATAAATCCTTTGTTGGTTTTGGATGCAGGCCAGGGTGTTCTGGCTTTGGACGCACGGGCTATAAAAAAATAATAACGGCAACAACAGGTATAAGACGTTTATTAAGCGCGGGGGAAGAAAATATTCTTTTCCCGCGCTTTACATTTTTGTAAATCAATTGCAAGGTTAAATAAAGAAAAAAACAATAAAATAGAAAATGGTTATAAATTAATTTGGAGAATTTTGTGAAAATACTCATCATTGGATACAACCTCTCTTCAATCGAGGTATTCCAACTTAACTTTTCCGCACCCGATTTTCAGTTAATCAGTGCTCAAATGACAGATAAGGTTCTGAAGATTATCGATAAAGAACAACCTGAT
>JAJTBH010000172.1 GCA_021287005.1 Anaerolineae bacterium | reverse complement strand
GGGCTACATGGATGCCATAAGAGCGGTCAGCGCCGCCGGCGACAATTTTGTGCAAAAAGACGACATGCCCCTCGGCTTCGGTTACTGCCACATTATAATTACGCACACCCGGCAAAACCTGGCTGAGCTGGGTTAATTCATGATAGTGTGTGGCAAAAAATGTACGCGCACGCAGACGCGGATGGTTATGGATGTATTCCACGACGGCCCAGGCAATTGAAACACCATCATAAGTGCTGGTGCCGCGTCCAATTTCATCCAGCACCAGTAAACTGCGTTCGGTGGCATGATTGAGAATGTTGGCGGTTTCGACCATTTCAACCATGAAGGTGGATTGCCCTGAGTGAATTTCATCCTGAGCGTCGATGCGCGTAAAAATGCGATCAACCAGGCCGATGTGGGCAAATGAAGCGGGAACGTAAGACCCCATCTGAGCCAACAATACCACCAACGCCACCTGTCGTAAGAAGGTGCTTTTACCGCTCATATTGGGTCCGGTGATAATGCGTACAATCTCGCCGGTTTCAAAAGTTGAATCGTTGGGCACAAAACGTTCACCGTGCAGCATACGTTCTACCACGGGATGACGACCATCCTTAATTTCCAGCGTGAGCGAATCATCCACCACGGGGCGTGTGTAGGCGTTTATGGCTGCCGTTTCGGCCAGCGATGAAAGCACATCCAATTCGGCCAGACTGCGGGCGGTGTTTAATAAACGCAGACTGGAAGCCGCCAAACGGGCACATACCTGGCGAAAAACCTGGGCTTCAATTTCATGAATACGTTCCTCTGCGTTTAAAACCAGAGTTTCGTATTCTTTCATTTCCGGGGTGATATATCGTTCCGCATTCACCAGGGTTTGTTTACGAATGTAATCGGCTGGCACCATTTCGGTGTTGGAATGGGTTACTTCAATATAATAGCCAAAAACTTTGTTGTACCCCACTTTTAAAGACTTAATACCGGTGCGTTCACGCTCGACATTTTCGAGGTTTGAGATCCACTCCCGCGCATGCCGGGTGGACTCGATGAGATTATCCAATTCTGCCGAAAAACCGCCGCGAATCACACCTGTATTTTGTAAGGTGGCCGGTGGGGTTTCGTCAATGGCTTTTTGAAGCAAATCGAGTTCTTCAGTGCAGGGATGCAGGTCTTTTAAAATTGCAGCAATGGGCGGCGCATCCTCTTTAAACAGGCCTTTTATTTCAGGCAGCACCTGTAAAATGGCCCGGATAGATACCAGATCACGCGGCATGGCATGCCCAGACATGAGGCGGTTGGTTAATCGCTCCAGGTCGCCCAGTGCATGCAGGGCGCTGCGCAACTCGGCACGCAACATACCATTGGCGATAAACCAGGCCACCGAATCTTGACGCCGCCGGATCAGGTTGATATCCAACAGGGGTTTGTTAACCCATTGATGCATCAATCGTTTGCCCATCGGGGTTACGGTGTGATCGAGGACGTTTAACAAAGAGCCGGCGGTTTCGCCGCGCCGCATGGTTTCAGTTAATTCCAGATTACGGATAGTGGCGGCATCCAGACTCATGTATTCGTGCTGGCTGTAAGTGCTGATGGATTGAAGCAGGTTTAATGCCGTTGGTTGAGTCTCCTGGATATATTGCAAAATTGCACCGGAGGCGCGGATAGCCAGGGATTTTCCATGCAAACCGAAACCATCCAGCGTGGAGACATTAAATTGTTTGAGCAGCGTATCCTGACAGCGATTGCTTTCAAAACGCCAGGAAGGCCACCGGGTGAAATGCCCATCCAGGCCGGCTGGAAGAGGAATGTTATCGGGGTGTAATATTTCTGCCGGATGCAGACGTAAAATTTCGGAATGGATTAAATCGGTTATATCTTCTCCGATTAACTCGGTCGTGTAAAATTCACCGGTGGTAATATCGGCATAGGCCAGACCGGCGTTTTTCTCCTGAATTACCAGGCCTACCAGGTAATTATTTTGATCGCCTTTTAATAAACCGGGTTCGTCGATTGTTCCGGGGGTTACCACACGCACCACCTGGCGCGGGAAAATACCTTTAACGGGTTGATCTCCGACCTGTTCGCAGATGGCGATATGATAGCCTTTTTCAATCAAGCGCGAGAGGTAGTTTTCAACTGCGTGGTGTGGAATGCCGGCCATCGGAATGCGGGTGCCTTTTGCGACACCGCGTGAAGTCAGTACGATATCCAGTTCGCGAGAAGTGATTTCTGCATCCTGGTCAAAAGTCTCGTAAAAATCACCCAGCCGGAAAAATAAAATGGCGTGCGGATACTGGCGTTTAATATCAAGATATTGTTGGCGAATGGGAGTTGCATCTTCATCTGTCATGAGTGTCATTCTATAATCAGGCGGCATTTTTCGCAAGAGTAAAAATTACCCAGTTTAAACCAAATTATTCACAATCTCAATTAACTAAAAATATTTCTTTCAGGAAAATAATCAGTGGTTTTTGGAATGCCTGTATAATAGTTATTGTTCAAAAATCTAGCGGAGGCATTATGGCGGACGGCGCAGGTGAGGAAAACGTATTCGAGGGGGTTGAACTGGGGATCGGCACATGGGCGTGGGGAGACCGGTTGTTCTGGGGTTATGGTCAGGGTTATCATCAAGAAGATCTGGAGGCGGTATTTAATAGCTGCCTGAATCTTGGATTTAATTTTTTTGATACCGCCGAAGTTTATGGACAGGGACTTTCGGAAACTTATCTGGGACAGTTTATTAAAAAGACGAATAAACGCGTCAAAATAGCCAGCAAATTTATGCCTTTTCCCTGGCGGCTGCTGCGGGGCAGTTTAACAAGGGCTCTGCAAGGCAGTTTAAAACGGTTGGGAATAACCCGGCTGGACCGTTACCAGATTCACTGGCCCATGCCGCCGATTAACATAGAAACCTGGATGGATGCCATGACGGATGTATATCAGGCGGGTTTGATCGGTGCGGTGGGTGTATCCAATTATGAGCGCGGGCAGATGCTGCGAGCCTATGATGTGCTGGCGCGAGAAGGGATTCCGCTGGCTTCAAACCAGGTGGAATACAGCCTGATAAATCGCAAAGTGGAAAAAAATGGGTTATTAAAATTATGCCAGGAACGCGGCATTAAATTAATTGCGTATAGCCCTTTAGGGCAAGGGGTTTTAAGCGGAAAATATTCGGCCGACAATCCGATGAGCGGCGTAAGAGCACGGCGTTATGACCGGAAATTTCTGGAAAAACTGGATCCATTATTGACCTTGATGCGTCAGATTGGTGAGGCCCATGAACGGCGTTCGCCGGCGCAAGTGGCGATTAACTGGGTAATGTGCAAGGGGGCGCTGCCGATTCCGGGCGCTAAAACCGTGGCCCAAAGCGAACATAATGCCAGGGCAACCGGCTGGCGGCTGAATGAAGAAGAGATCGCTCTGTTGGATGCGGCCAGCGATAAATTATAAAAAGAGCATTGTGAGACAAGCCGGCCAAGGTTGGCCATGATAATATACATGTATGTATGCATGGGAAGCCATTCAAACTTCTTTGGATTATATTGAAACGCACCTTGGCGATCCATTAAGCATTGAGGAACTCGCCAGGGTTGCCGGCCTGTCACCTTTTTATTTCCAGCGCCTTTTTGGCCGGCTGGTTAAAAAACCCCTTTTTGAATATTTAAAACTCAGACGGCTGGCAAAAGCCAGCAGCCTGTTAACCAATAAATCCTGTCGAATCACAGATGTCGCCATGATTTGCGGATTTAAGGATCAGGCAAATTTTTCAAAAGTATTTAAATCAACCTATGGAGTGACTGCGGGAGAATATCGCCAACACCCATATATCTTAAATCATTTTATTAAACCGGATTTAAAACTAAATTTTATAAACATTGATGAAAACGAGATGCTGGTGAGCGACGGCATGCTGCTTGAAATTAAACGAGTGCATCTCGAACAGGAGCGGTTTTTTACCGGTTTAACCGGAGAAATTTTAATCGACGAATTAACCCGGGGACAAAATACCGGCATCGCCTCGGCCGGCTTATTGTGGGATCGATTCCATGCCGAGAAAGTTAACATTCCGAATTTAATTAACGGCGGAAACGAATTTGGCGTTTTGTATAAAGGAAATTCCAGAACCGGATATTGTATGTATTTGGCAGGGGCTGAGGCTTATGGATATGGCACGATGCCGCCATATGTAACCTGGCGCCTGGTTCCCGGTGATTATATTGTTTGTTGTTTTGAGGCAGAAGACTTTGAACAGCTTGTAGGATCTGCCATTTATAAAGCTTCCTTATTTTTGGATCGCTGGATGGTTGAACATCAGTATAAACCAGGTGATTTTGCGGCTGAAATTTATTATGATGTTGAACCCTCCGGACGATACATGGAACATTGGCGGCCTTTAATCACAAAACAAAAACAGGAAATAATATGACAGAACAATGGAATAAACTGGATGGCACAAAAATGCCTGTATTCTCGGAGGTTGAGACTTATGTCAATAATTCGGCATGGAGCCAATTATGTGCCGATATCGAGCAGCGTTATGAAATAAACCCTGTTTTTACTTACAGTCGATGTTCCATGCAACGCGGATGGAATTTAAAATATAAAAAAGCCGGGCGCAGCCTGTGTACTTTATACCCCATGCCGGGATGTTTTTGGGTATTGGTGGTGATTGGTGAACGGGAAGCGGCTGAAATGGAAGTGGCTTTACCCGCTTTTTCTACGTATATCCGCGAGTTATATGAAAAAAATCAAAGCTGTATGGGACAAAAATGGTTAATGATTGAAGTTAAAGATACCCAGACATTGCCGGATGTGATGCATCTTTTAGCCATCCGGCAGGCTAAAAAAGGAAAATAACCCACATATGCCAATTATTTCAAAAATTCAAATGTATGAACAGCCTGAACAAGCGGTATTATCCATTCGAAAGATCATACAATTTAATGATTTCCCTGAGGAAGCAAAATTAGCTTTTAAAAAAATAAACGATTATGTTGGAAAAAAGAATATTTTATTTGCGGGATGTCCATTTGTTTGTTATCACAATAGCGATCTAAATCATCTGGACGTGGAAATTGGTTTTCCGGTAAACAGGGAAATACCGGGCGAAGATTGTCTGAAATCCGGTAAATTGTTTAATGAAAAAGTCGTATCGGGAATATTTCTGGGGCCTTATGAAGAAAGTGACCCTTTAATGATGGAGATTTTTACCTGGATAAATAATAATGGTTTTGAAGCCAAGGGCAGGATTTACCATCATTATCTCAACGATGAAGATCAACCCAGGGATTTTTTATTAACTCAAATATGCATTCCGATAAAATAGACACAACTCTACTGAAAATTTTCCGCTTAAGATTATTCGTGAACAGGCAAAATGGTCGCCGGATTGGTTTCGATTATTTCAACCTGCACTTTTCCGGCGGTTAATTCCACCAGGTCGAGCCGAAAAGTTTCAAAAGATTCGATTGGCAATTGCACAGACAGGGTGACATCGGCGGCAAAACTTTCATCCTGAATAATGGCCTGGTTTTTACGCGATATCAAACGTGCGCGTTCTAAAAAAGTGTAATGTAAGGCCACTAAAACGGTGTGTGTGGCGATTTTTCGGGCCTTAGGCAAAATGGATAGTCCGGCTTTAGTGGCGTCGCTGTAAGCCCTTACAAGCCCTCCGGTTCCCAGTTTGGTTCCGCCAAAATAGCGGGTAATCACGGCGACGATGTCTCCCATTCCGCTGCCCTGAATAACGTTTAAGACGGGGCGTCCCGAAGTGCCGGAAGGCTCTCCGTCATCGCTGCAATGTGTGATGACGGAACTGCCAAAACCGATTAAAAAAGCGGGAACATGGTGGGTGGCATCGGGAAAACGCCGATGAACCCTTGCGATAAACTCTCTGGCTTCTTCGGCACTGAAAACCGGACCCAGGGTGGCAATGAAACGCGAATTAACCACCGTTATTTCGGTTTCCACCTCCCTGGCAGGAATCAAGTAAACGCCCATTACTTTACACCATTATTTGTCTGACCCTGCCAATTGGCGGGACTGTTCAATATAATCCAGACTTTGATGGCGGAAATAGGTGTTATAAAGCTTGGCGTAATGGCCGCCACGTTCCATCAGGTTGTTATGAGTGCCTTCTTCAAGAATTGAACCCGAATCAAGCACCAGGATACGATCTGCCGACTGGATAGTTGAAAGACGGTGAGCGATTAATATACTGGTGGTCTGCGAGAGCACCAGGTTCAGTCCCTGTTGAATCTGCCACTCGGTAAAGGGATCGATGCTGGCGGTGGCTTCATCCAAAATAAAAATGACGGGTTTTTGCACCAAAACACGCATCAAAGAGACAAGCTGGCGCTGTCCCATCGATAAAAAGGCGCCGCGTTCACCGACAGCGGTATTTAATCCGTCCGACATCACATCCAACCACTCGCCGTCCCCGATCTGGCGGGCCAATTTAAGAATTTCGGCATCACTGGCTGTTGGGTTGCCATAACGAATATTGTCTGCGACACTGCCATCAAACAAAAACGGCACCTGGGTTACAATGCCCAACTGACGTCGATAAAAACTGAGGTCAAAACTGCGGATATCGAATCCGTCAATTAAAATACTGCCTTCCTGAAACTCGTAAAAGCGGGCAATCAGTTTGGCGATGGATGACTTGCCTGCGCCGGTATGGCCAACGATGGCCAGGTTTTCTCCTGGTTTGATACATAAATTAAAATCTTTTAAAACCGGTTCTTCATTTTTATAACGAAATGAAACCTGTTTAAATTCGATTTGTCCGCGTGGCAACTGGATTTTCTGATAATCCTTCTGGTTCACAGCCGGTTGAGCGTCGATTAAGGCGAATATACGTTCAGAAGCAGCCAGGCCGGCTTGAATGTTGGCCCAATAAGAAGATAAATCCAGCAACGGAAAGGCAAAACGATCCAATGCCAGGATAAAAAGATACCAGGCGCCAATGGTGATAAAACCCTGTGCAACGCTGAATCCGCCGGCATAAACCATGACGGCTGTTAAAATACCCCAAACGGCATCCAATGAAGGTATTACCAATGCGAGAACCAGTCCGCGGCGTAAATTGACACGGTAGGATGTTTTATTGGCCGAGACAAAATCGTTATAAATGTTCATTTCCTGGCGGAAATTTTTGGCCACTGCAATTCCGCTGATGGTTTCTCGGATGGTGGCATTAACCGTAGCCATGGCACGCATGCCGTCTGCGGTTACTTTGCGGGCGATGCCGCGATAGGCGGTGGCCATCCAGAACACCGGGGGAAGCATAATATATAACAACAGCGATAACTGCCAGTTGTAATAAAACATGACAACAGATATTGCCAGTGTTTCGCATAATAAAGCGACGATATCGGTGGTCAGCAGCACCAGTTGACCAAATTCGCGGGGATCGGAGGTGATGCGCGATAAAACCTTGCCGGAGGAATATTCGTCGTAAAAAGAAAGGTCGTGTTTTGTGGCAGCCTCAAAGGCATCCGTTGCCAATTTTATCGAGGCATCAGCTACAATGCGTGCGGTTATCCGCCTTCTGATCCAATTACCCACCCAGGTGGCCGTTCCAATCAAGGCGATGGTGGCAGTAATCAGGTAAACAGTCGAGACCGGATCGCCATGTTCGACCCGGTCCAGCCCGGTTGAAACCAACATGGGCGCCAGGCCGCTTAACCCGGCATTAAACAAAACCAAAAGAGTTACAAGCCCAATCTCTTTAAGATAAGGTTTTAAATATGAAAAAATACGCGGCAGCAGTTTATCATCGTACTGGCGATCGTATCCCTCGGTGTCCAATCCATCAAAGAATCCCATAATAATTTTCCGTTATCGTTTAAAAATACGTCGGTAGGGTTCGCAATTTTCCAACAAATCAGCGTGGGCGCCAATGGCTTCAATTTTTCCTTTACGCAACACGATAATTAAATCTGCCCAGCGGATCTGCGAAAGACGGTGAGTGATGATAAATGTAGTGCGCCCCTGAGACGCCTTAAAAATGGCGCTTTGAATCTGGTCTTCAGTGGCGCTATCAATGGCGCTGGTGGAATCATCCAGAATTAATATGCGCGGGTCGGTTAAAAAGGCGCGCGCCAGAGCCAGGCGCTGG
>JAJTBH010000171.1 GCA_021287005.1 Anaerolineae bacterium | reverse complement strand
AGGTGAGTTATTGTGTGATTTGTAATGAAAGTGGCGCCGAACGCCCCATTGAACACGAATGGGGGGATTGGGAAAAAGTTGAAGAAGAATGTGTCGAACGAAAAATTTGCACGCGCTGTCGTGAAATCGGCCAGGAACGCGTATCGCATACATGGGGCGATTGGGAACGCGTGGAAGGTTTTGGCCTGGAAAGAAAATTCTGCGTTTACTGTAATGAAATCGGCGCCGAACGCGTGGCCGACCAGAAAACTTATTGTGACACCTGCAACGGCACCGGGTTGGTCACACTCGGCGGTTGGAATGCCGCCACGACTTGCAGCGTATGCGGTGGATCGGGTGTTATCAAAAAATACGCCGAGAAAAATGTGGTTAAAGAGGAAAATTGATTTTTCTTTTTATTCACAGCTCAAAAATCCGAATGTTTCCCAAAAAACTTTTTTGAATTTAATATGAAATTCTGATATATTTTAGAGACTTATCGGTTACGATATGGATGAAATAACTGTTAGCAAAAGGAGTTGAACATGCTATTTCCGATGTATGGTGGTTACGGGTTATACCTGTTATTTACGCTGCCCGCCCTGTTATTGGGTTTCTGGGCACAATTAAAAGTACAGGGGGCCTTTAAAAAATATTCACAAAAGCGCACCGTGGTCGGTTTATCCGGTGCGGAAACAGCCCGGCGAATGTTGGACGCCGCAGGTTTGAATAATGTCCGTATCGAAGAAACCGGCGGTGTTTTAAGTGATCATTACGATCCCGCCTCAAAAGTTCTGCGCCTGAGCCACGAAACTTATCGCGGCATATCCATCTCGGCTGCCGGTGTGGCTGCTCACGAAGCCGGTCACGCCTTACAGGACAGCCAGGGTTATTTCCCGCTTTATGTGCGGTCGGCCATCGTCCCGGCCGTTCAGATCGGCAGTTGGCTCGGCCCGATCATTTTTATGCTGGGGCTGTTTCTCTCATCCAGCCTGGGCACCCAGATTGCCTGGTTTGGCATTCTGGTCTTTTCCGCCACCGCCATTTTTGCCGTGGTGACTCTGCCGGTTGAGTTTGACGCAACCCGGCGCGCAAAAGCCTGGTTATCCAGTTCGGGCGTTTTATATCAGAACGAAATGGAAGGTATTCACAAAGTATTGGATGCGGCCGCCCTCACGTACGTCGCCGCCGCCATTCAGGCCATTTCCACGGTTCTTTATTACGCCTTTTTATTATCCGGCAGGAGTCGGCGCGATTAATTTTAATCAAAGACACTACACCCCTTCGTCCATTTTTGCCGGCCTCATTTTTTTGTTATGTTTTGGGGCCGGTATTTTTCTTTTTAATAATCCGCCTGCAGCACACCAACTACCACAGCCCGCCGCAGGTTGGGATTACGATCAAATTTCATGGGTCAGTCCATCCATTTCAAATGAAGATGAACTGATCGCCGTATATGCACGTCTGAATGAAAAAAAACTTGAGATCAGGCTGGATTATCTTGATCTAAAAAAAGTAAATAACCTCTCCATCAGTTTTTTTTCAGCCGCTCAGACCGAACTGTTTAATATCACCTGCCAGACCGCAGAAGAAACCTGCCGGGGTTCTCAGTATCGGAGTGGAAAACAAACTCTTTTTTTTACTCCATTTTTTGTGCAGTCCTCCGACGCGGTAATATTCCAGATAAACGATCCGGATTTAATTCGCCAATCACATCAGCTTTATATCCATGTCATGGAAGGCGGGCAAACAATCCCCACTCGGCCAGAGATTGCCCTCTTTTCCAATCGAAACACACCGCAGGTAAACTTGATTTTGGCTTTCTGGAACACTCTGCCGGCATCCTCCCCCGTGCAGTTAATGCGCCGCTGGGATGGGGCACATACCGGCCCATTCGGTCAAAGACATGGATTAAATCAGCTAATCCACAACGTTTCCGATTATCAGGTTCCAGTCTTTTTACTGGATTTAAAACAATCGCCGTCATTGGCCGGGCTGGGTTATATGCACAAAAGCGATGGTTTAAAAATGACACCGCTTCTACTGCCGGATGTTTATACACTGAATCGCCGGGATTTAATCACCTCCGGCCTCAAAAATATGGTTGAACATTGGGGAATCCCGTCTTCACCGGCGGCTTTTGTTTATTCCACAGATTATTTGCAGGATTACTCTTATCCGCTTACCTTTCAGATAACAGACTCCCCGAATGTTGAGATAAGCTCGATAAATAATGGTCGCCTGGTATCTCTGCCCGGTGATCCTTCTCAAATTAATGATGAACTCGACCGGTTTGGTTTTAGCCCGGCCGGGAAAAGCAAATTAATCAATGCCCTTTCGGATAAAAATAATCGTCTGCTCTGGCTGGGCGGAAATTTATCGGCCAGCGCCTGGGGCGATTCGATGGCCGCCCCCAAAGGCATGGATTATATTAAGCAACATCCCTGGATAAAACCCCTGGATGTGTATCAAGCTGCCCAACTAACGCCAGACCTTCCCGGAATCAATTTATCAAAGACGGAGGTTACCATCGATTGTAACGCTCCCCTGATGGAAATTAACGATCCGGGCTCGGCTTACCGCGCGCTGCATTGTGCCGCCCCCAATCCGATGACGACGCTCGCCTGGCAGGAATATATCCGATTAACCACGACGCCCGCCACAGAGGCGGAGAAAGCCTTATACAGCCATTATTATGTAAATATCCGGCGGCTCTTAATCGCGTCCGATTGGGTTAATACCCCCCGAGCATTGCATAAGATGATAAATCTGCCCGATGGGGAAGATTTTGTGTTATCGAATGCGCAGCATTTATTGATATTTAATACCATCGGCGGGCGCTTAACGCTGGCGGTCAGCCGCACACCGGCCGGCATCCGTCAATGGATTGCCCCAACCTCCCAATTTGCCCTCGGGCTCAGCGATCCTGAAACCTGGCGCAATGCCGGAGAATTGAGCGATCCGGACGTGATAACCGGGGCATTTGTGGATGCCGGTTTTGAAAAGGAAAAATACCGTTTTGAGGAAATTAACAACGGTCTTCGCCTTTCCTTGCCCGAGGCAGGCATTTACAAATCCTTCACGTTATCCGGGGAAAACTTAATTGTAGAATATTCCAGCCGGGTAGATCTGCAATCGACTCTGCTTTTTTCGTACGATCCGTACCAATATCTTCTGAATGGCATGCAGCCCGAGTTATCCGCCCCTGATTTTTCTCCAACCGACATTATTCCCATTCGTTTTCAGGCCGGGGTTGAGATGAACCAACCATTAAGCTGGTATTTTGATTCTTATGCGGATATGCAAACTTCGGAAGATCCCGATAAAGATTATCCCACCGGGTCTTATACTGCTTTTCCGGTGGGACTGGGTAATTTGAGTATTCACAAAAACACAAAAGCGATAATAAACTTTGAGTTATCTGAGCTGAAATAATTTTTATACACGCACCAGGCTCAGCCGTAAAAGCTGGCGCATGCCCAGAGCGCGGGTAGCGCCCTCGGCCGTACAGGTGGTCGGGTTATCCACCAGGTAAACCGGTATACCCAGGGCTTTGGTCAGGTATTTATCAATGCCGCGTAACAATGCCCCACCGCCGCAAATTGCCACACCCCGGTCGATGATATCTGAAAGCAGTTCGGGAGGGGTTTTTTCAAGCACACGCCGGATGACCGAGACCATATCGGCCAGAGGTGTTTGTAAGGCATCCACAATATCATCCGTAGAAAGCTGCACCGGCTTGGGCAGGCCTGAAACCTGATCCTGACCTTGAACTTCCAAAATCTGCGATTGTTCCTGTGAAAGGGCAGCGCCGATGCGGATTTTTAATTGCTCTGCCGTCGGTTGGCCGATAATCACACCAAATTTTTTGCGCACATGAAAAATAATCGCATCATCCATTGCCAACCCGCCAGTACGTGAGGTTTCGGCCGAGACAATGCTGTTCATGGCCATAACTGCCGCCTGGTTGGCGCCGCCGCCCAGGCAAATAATCATATTTCCGGAAGGCGTGCTGATGGGTAAATCAACCCCAATGGCTGCCGCCAGAGGCTGCTGGATTAAATAAACCTCGCCGCACCCCGCGCCGATGCCGGCTTCATAGACGGCCCGGCTTTCAACCGAGGTAATTCCGTAAGGAACCGTGATCATGGCGCGTGGTCGAAAAATCAACATGGGGCCGCAAATTTTCTTGACCAGGTAACCCAGCAGGTTCTCTGTAACTTCAAATTCGGCGATCACACCATTTCGCAGCGGACGAACCACTTCAATGGCATCGGATACACGCCCAACCATATCTCTCGCCGCACGCCCCCACTCGACCATTTTTTGTTCTTCAACAATAATGGCCACCACCGTGGGTTCCTGCAATAAAATTTCATTGCCCTCGGCAATAACCAGGTTAACGGTGCCCAGATCAATGCCTAAATCTCTTGATAAAAATGCCATATATTTTTACGCGGTTAACTTCCGCTATTTCTCCGAACTTTACATTTTGCATAACGTTTAACGGCGTCCAGACGTAAAGTTGAACGTCGTAAAGCAGCGCGCATCGCCAGGTAAGAATCAGGATCTTCTTCGGCGGTTTTGCTGGATTTTAACAATTCTTCAGCCCGTTTTCGGGCCAATCCGGCGCGGCGTGCATCAATTTCCATCACATTTTCAGCGGCATCCGCCAGAACCACCACCTGGTCGCGTTCCACTTCGGCAATTCCACCGGCTACCGTGAAATGGTCTTCATCCCCTTTAAAACGTACGGTTATGATTCCGAACTTTAACACGGATAAAAGTGGGGAATGGTTGGGTAATATACCCATTTCCCCTTCTTCGCCGGGCAAGATCACAATATCAGCATCACCCTGATACACAATTCGATCTTGAGAAATAATTTCGCAACGAATGGGCATGGTTACTCCCTATCAGGCACCCTGGGCAGCTAACTGCCGGGCGCGCTCTCTTGCATCCTCAATCGTACCGACCATGTTAAATGCCTGTTCGGGCAGATCATCGGCTTCGCCTTCCAGAATGGCTTTAAAACCTTTCACGGTTTCATGCAGCGGCACATATTTACCCGGGATACCGGTAAACTGCTCGGCGACAGACATCGGTTGTGAGAAGAACCGTTCCAATTTACGGGCACGGGTCACGATTAATTTATCATCTTCGCTTAATTCATCGATACCGAGAATGGCGATGATATCCTGCAAATCCTTATAACGCTGTAACATTCTCTGTACTTCGCGGGCCGTATTATAGTGTTCTTCGCCCACAGTGCGTGGGTCAAGCGCGCGTGAGGTCGATGCCAGCGGATCAACCGCCGGGTAAATGGCTTTATCGGCAATGGAGCGTTCCAGAGCTACCGTTGCATCCAGGTGGGTAAAGGTCGCCACAGGTGCGGGATCGGAATAATCATCGGCGGGCACATACACCGCCTGCATGGAAGTAATAGAACCCTGGCGCGTGGTGGTAATTCGTTCCTGAAGCTCACCCATTTCCGTGGAAAGGGTGGGTTGATACCCTACGGCCGAGGGCATACGTCCCAACAAAGCCGATACCTCCGCGCCCGACATGGTAAAGCGGAAAATATTGTCAATGAAAAGCAACACATCCAGACCCTGATCACGGAAAAATTCGGCCATCGAAAGCGCCGTTAACGCCACACGCAGACGCACACCGGCGGGTTCATTCATCTGGCCGAATACCATCACGGTATCCTTCATAACGCCCGATTCGAGCATTTCACGGTATAACTGTGTGCCCTCTCTGGTGCGTTCGCCGACGCCGGCAAATACGGATTTACCTTTGTGAACGGTGGCAATGGAACGAATCAATTCCATAATTACCACGGTTTTGCCCACACCGGCGCCGCCGAAAATGCCCGTTTTACCGCCTTTGGTAAAGGGGGCAATCAGGTCGATCACTTTCAGGCCGGTTTCAAATACCTCAACCGAGGTGGATTGTTGATCAAAAGAAGGCGCCGGGCGATGAATGGGGTAACGCACTTCCGCGTTAACCGGACCGTGATTATCCACCGGTTCACCCAACACATTAAACACACGCCCCAGGGCCATTTGTCCAACCGGCACCAGAATGGGGTTGTGCGTCCGTTTTACCAGCATGCCTCTCATCATCCCGTCCGTAGAAGACATTGAAACACAGCGGACCCAGCTTTTGCCCAGGTCTTTTTCAACCTCAAGAACGATGGTGCTGCCGTCGGTTTGAATGACATGCAAAGCTTCATAGATGTCAGGGATATCGCCCGCTGAAAATTCAACGTCGACCACACCACCTTGAATTTGAACGATCTTGCCGTTACCTTGTTCCATTTACATTCCTCCACAACTAAGAGAGTGCATTGGCACCACCAACGATGTCAAGCATTTCATTGGTGATAATCTGTTGACGCACTTTATTATATTCAAGTTCCAAAGTCGTAATTAATTCATTGGCATTATCGGTCGCATTACGCATGGCGACCATGCGCGCGGCATGTTCACTGGCTTGCGATGATAAAAATGCCTGGTAAACCTGTAATGCCGTAAATCGGGGAATGATCTCATTCAACAATTCACGGCCATCCGGTTCGTATGAATAGGCTGTTTTGGTGTGCTGCGTTTCCATCTGATGCACGCTGGCATCCATGGGTAATAACTTTTTAATCACCGGTTCCTGGCGTACCATGTTTTTAAAATCCGTATAAGACAGATAAACCTGGTCGGCAGCCCCGCTTAAAAATTCATCGACCACAAAACGACCAATCGGTGATACATCCGTAAAAGATAAGGGGGAAGGCATGTTTGAAAAATCGGCGACCACTTTTAATCGCCGGCGCACAAGCATATCGCGCCCTTTCCGGCCAACTGCCACAAAAGTAACCGGTATCTGAAACTGGCTAAAATATTCCAGCGTATTTCTTAACACGTTGACGTTATAAGCGCCCGCCAGCCCACGATCGCTGGATATCATCACGACCAGGGCGTTTTTTACTTCGGCATGTTCGGTTAATAAAGGATGCAAAGTGGTATGAACGGGGTCCTGGTATAAATGCAGCAGTAATTCCGAGGCTTTATCAGCATAGGGTTTGGTAGCCTGTGCAGATTGAATGGCCCTTCTCACCTTGCTGGCGCTAACAGTCTGTTGTGCTCGTGTTACCTGCGCGATATTCTTCACACTTTTGATTCGAAGGCGCATTTCACGGATTGACGGCATAGTTATTTACATCCTGTGTTTTTAATTAACCTGGCGGTTATTTCCAGGTAAGGTTAAACGCCTCGATTGCCTGGCGCAGTTTTGCTTCCGTTTCCGGTGTGATTTTTTTCTGAACGGCAATATCTTTGCCGATATCCGGATAACTGGTTTCCATAAATCGCACCAGCGACTGTTCCCACTGTTTCATACGATCTACGAGAATTTCATCGGCATATCCATTAATACCGGCAAACAAGGCCAATACCTGGTTCTCAAGGGCAACCGGTTCATACTGGGCCTGTTTTAAAATCTCCTGCAAACGTTGACCGCGGTTAAGCTGTGCCTGGGTGGTTTTATCCAGATCCGAGCCGAATTGGGCAAAAGCCGCCAGGGCGCGATAAGCAGCCATATCCAGGCGCATACGAGCCGCCACCTGTTTCATGGCTTTGGTCTGAGCCGCACTGCCCACGCGCGAAACGGAAATACCCACATTAATACCGGGGCGAATACCGGCGTTAAACAAACCGCTTTCCAGGTAAATCTGACCGTCGGTAATGGAAATGACGTTGGTCGGCACATAAGCTGACACATCGCCCAATAACGTTTCAATAATCGGCAGGGCTGTTAAAGAACCGCCCGTCCCTTTTAATTTAACAATCTTGTATTGGTCTTTTTGCTCCATCGTTTTTAAGACTTCTTCCGCCTCAAATTGCGCGCGGACACCTTTATAAACGACGCCGTTGACCGAATCGTTTTCTTCAGCCAATTCATTTTTGAAATCATTTTTAACGATCACATAATGATTGGCATTGCGCGAAGCACGCTCCAGCAAACGGGAATGCAGGTAAAAAACGTCACCGGGGTAAGCTTCACGACCCGGAGGACGGCGCAGGAGCAGAGAACTCTGACGATAAGCCCAGGCATGTTTGGAAAGATCGTCATAAACCACCAGG
>JAJTBH010000170.1 GCA_021287005.1 Anaerolineae bacterium | reverse complement strand
ATTTATCCGATTCGTTATTATTCAGTGTAAGGGCCAAAGCGTTTAAATTTCAGAGGGTCACAGCGTTCTATTCGTTCTGTGGCCGGCGAGAGCAGGTAATAACCGCCGTTACGGTGTAATAAAGGTAAACGCCGATTCTGACTGCTGAAATATGCCCGCATATCCTCGGAATGCAGGGCATAACTATCAAACTCTTCTTCCCAGAGGGCAAAAAGCGCCTCATAAGTCTGAATAAATTGCCGTCGATAAAGCGAGGTCACCGCCTCCAGGTGATTGATCACCCAGCAGCTCGTTTCAAACTCCCACTCATAAGCCAGTCCCAAAAAACGATCACGCGAAGTGATATAAGGGAAAAATGGAAATTGACGGCAGCTCACGGCGCGATAATCACGCTGGCAGTGCAACGGCCCCTGACAGGCCAACAACAACATATGTTCTGGGGTTTCAGCGCGCAGTTCCTCGGGTTTTGTTGTTTCAGCGGCGCATTCATCCCCACGCCAGATATGCCAGAGGGCAGTGTTTTTTTGCAAAAAATCCCACTCCGGACGAAAAGCGGCCGGAACGGCCTGGCAAATATCGCAGCAAAAGGGTTTGCCGGTGGGGTTAAACGGCGCACAGGCTTTACCGCAGTCAAAATCGCAGATGGGCGCGTCAAAACGGGCATAAAGATCAGCAAAGTCGGGTGATGGGGGATTGTATAAAATACTCACCTGTTTTTAATCCAATCGGTTAATTCGGCGCAAGACATAACCCGCGAAAATGCATAACGCTGAGTCTGCAATTCGGCCTGTTGTAATTCTTCGCTGTTGGTGGCGGTTAAATCAGAAACAAAGATAACCCGGTAACCGCGCTCGTAAGCCTGGCGGGCCGTTGTGCCGCAGCACAGGTTGGTTAACGTGCCCGTCACAATCACAGTGTGTACCTTTAAATTGCGCAAAATGGTATCCAGCGGCGTGTCATAAAAAGCGCCATAAGATGGTTTTAAAATCACCATTTCGGTGGGCAGCGGCTCAAGGCCGGGCGCGAACACGGCAGTCTGAAATAAACCGTCGTCGGGCAGGTCGGGATAGCGGTTGGGCATGCTGGCGCCGCTGGCGGGACGATCCAGGAAGGCATGCGTGGCGGCAAAGGCCGTATGTATCACAGGCAAAGCGGCCTGCCGGCAGGTTTGTAAAAATGTGGTTAGGTGCGGGAGCATATCGGTGGCAGCCGGCACCCAACAAGGCGCCCAACCCGCGCGGGTAAATTCGGCCTGCATATCAATCACCAGCAGTGCGGTATGGTTCAGGTCCATCTCAAAACTGGCCTGTCCCTTTTGATAAGCCCGGGATGCCAGTGATATGACTTCTTCACGAGTGTAAGGGGTGTTTTTAGTATTCATGGAAATAACCTGTTCCGGCGTTTTCACAAGTGGCCACATGGTATCGCAAGTGTGGAAGGATGTCAAACGATTTATAAAAATTTAAACCATATTTAAATTCAGGCTTAATCGTATCTTCATTTCTTTAAGATAGTATACGAATCTATCCGCTATTTTGAAAGAGCTAAATTGGAAAGGAAACGGGTGATTCAGCCTTACGGGCAGGTGGATAGCCGACTCGCAAAGAGGGACTGAATGACCGGGGTAAAGAGTAAAATGTTGAAAATAAAACATGTTTTAATGCTGGCCCTGCTGGCTTTGTTATTGATGACGGGTTGCACGGAGACGGATGCTGAAACAGAGGAAACGCAAAGTCCGGATACCCTGATCACCGAAGTGGCGCAAACCGTGCAGGCCGGAATCGGTTTAACGGCCAGCGCCATGCCGACAGCTTCACCAACCGCAGCGCCAACCGCTACACCGGCGCCAACATCCACACTCATGCCGACAACGGCAGTTAAGATTGCCGCTCCCACTCTGGCATCCGTATCGGCCTGTGATATGGCAGTCTTTGTTTCAGATATCAGCATTCCCGACGGCACAGTGGTCGGTGAAGGGGATGCGTTTACCAAAACCTGGGAACTGCGCAATTCAGGCACCTGTTCATGGACATCTTCCTACCTGTTGATGTTTTACAGCGGCTCGCAGATGAGCGGGCCCGATTCACAGCAGTTGACCAGCGACACCATCCTGCCGGGACAAACCCTGGATATTTCCGTCGACCTGGTAGCACCGGACGACGCCGGTACCTATATCGGTTACTGGGTGCTGCGCAACGCATCGGGCGTTAATTTCGGCCTGGGCACAGGCGGCAGCCCGTTTTATGTGCAGGTTGTAGTGGGCAGCACATCAACCCCAACCGCCACAAGCGAATCGGAAACCTCAACACCCACCGCCACCACAGCCGCCACCACTGCGCCCACGGCCACAACGGCCCCCACGGCCACATCCGTTCCCACCAGCACACCCGAACCGACCGCGGTCTCGGATTCTGGTGATGAAAGTTCAGGTTAGTCCTTAATGGCAGGGTTCTAAAGCATTTAATTGTGTAAAATTAAAGCGATTTATTTTTCCACTACAGGAGATACATTCATGGTAAATCGCGAACCTGTTTCAATCGGCATTATTGGCGTCGGCGGTATGGGCCGGCGCCATGCGCTTAACCTTCATAATCACTCCGGTGCGGGGTATGTGAGTGCATTATATGACCTTAACCCGGTCAACGCTGCACAAACCGCCGCCGAGTGCGGAAAACCGCGTGTTTTTGACGAACCTCTGGCTTTAATTCATGACGACAACGTGCAGGCTGTCTTGATTGCCTCACCGGATGCCAGTCATATGCAATATGTTATGGAATGTCTGCGCTGTCGCAAACCGGTTTTATGTGAAAAACCTCTGGCAACGCATCCGGATGACGCCCTGAAAATCCTCGAAACCGAAAGCGCCCTGGGGCAGCGCCTGGTTTCGGTGGGGTTTATGCGTCGTTTTGACCCGCAGCACACAGCCGTTAAACGGGTGTTAAGCTCCGGCAGCCTGGGAAAAGCCATTTTATATAAAGGCACCCATCGCAACATGTCCATTCCATATTCGGTCAGCGGTGAAGTGATTATCACCAATTCGTCCGGACACGATGTGGATGCCGCGCGCTGGCTGTTGGGTGAAGAAGTTAAAGAGGTTTATGTTTGCGGAGTGCGTTCTCACGCCGAATTCAGCGCCGACACCACCGATTTGTTATTAATGCAGTTAAAATTAAGCAACGACTGCCTGGCCAGCATTGAAGTTTTTGTTTCGGCTGAATACGGTTATGAAGTTGCGGCCGAAGTGGTCGGTGAACACGGCACAGCCGTCACGGCGCAGCCGGCGCCGATGGTACTGCGCCAGCGCCAAAGCCGTTTTAGCCCGGTGGCTGCCGACTGGCTGGAACGGTTTGATGAGGCTTACCTGATCGAAGCGGTTGAATGGGTGCAATCCATCCACCGCGGGCAGATCTTTAATGGCGCCAGCGCCTGGGATGGTTTTATGGCCCTGAAAGTCAGTGAGGCCTGTATTCGTTCATTTCGTAGCGGGCACCCCGAGGCGGTATCCGCGCCGGAACGCCCCGACTTTTACCGGCTATAAATTTTTACCCTGCTCTTCCAGGGCTTCTTTAAAATTCATGATGAGTTGGTAATTTTGCCGGTAAGTATCAGGTTTCATGCTGCTTTTAGCCCATTCGAGATAATCAAGATATTTATTGCACAGCCCGGAGTAAGTGAAACCGGGTTGGGCATAAATATTGGTATAACCGGGATCGCCGGGCGAATAAATGCCCACCGCCTCATGATCGGCGTTATAACGCACATTGGCAGAGATTTCAAGCGGCAGAAAGATAATTGAAGATAACAACGGGTCAGAGCCGCTTTGCCCGCTTGCTTTTTGCCAGGCTTCTTTGACGGCATCCGGCGCATTGGGCGGCGGGAAGGAATGAAACAGACCGGCCCCAATTTGCAGAAAACCGTCATTATTCAGATCCTTGCCGTCTCCCGGCTGGCACAGCAGGTTATAAGCGCCTTCATCATTAAGCCCGTTGACATAATAAGGGTCGGCCAGCCCATGAATAAGTTGCACGGCTGAACTCTCTTCGGCAGAGAGCGTTTTTAACATGGTTTTGGCATCTTGTGGTTTGGTGTCGGCGGCTTTTTGCATGACCTGCAAAAAGGTATCTCGCTGCTCCTGGCTGATGTGGCGGCGATTCATAAGTTCAATGGCTTGATCGCTGTAAGCGATGGCAGTGGTTTGTTGAGCAACAGAATTGGCACTCATAAAATTACCCCTGATTATAAAAAAAGAGATTCCCGTTCCACTCCGGAACGGGCTCTTTTTATTCTAGTCATTCTTATGGATTATGGCGATAAAAAGCGGGTAAAAGTTTTATCCCTCGGCATAACCGCACAACGCAAGGGCGCGCGGCCCGGTGTGAACGCCCAACACCGGCGAAACAATTGAGATGAATAATTCTTTGGGGTTATATTCCTGGCGCACGCGTTCGGCCAGGTCGCGGGCTTCCTGCAGGGCATTATTATGTAAAACGGTAATATGCAAAGGCAGATTAACATCAATATGATGGAAAAATTCTTTATAAAGCCCCTCAATAGCCGATTTACGTGAGCGGGCCGGGATGGAAGCGCCCACCGTGCCGTTATGCGCTTTAACAAAAATAAGCGGTTTGATATTTAACACCGAACCCAAAAAACGGGCGGCATCGGCAATGCGCCCACCTTTACTGAGATAGTCGATGGTATCCAGTGAGATGTAATAAACCATGTTTTTCTGTACGCTTTCGGCAGCGCTGATCATTTCCTGCAAACCGGCGCCGGCTTCGCGGGCGCGGGCCGCGGTTATCACCTGCCAGCCCAGCCCCATGGAATTATTTTTGCCGTCCATCACATACACCGGAATAGGGGACTCTTCGGCGGCATTGCGCGCTGATTGAATCGTTCCGCTCATGGCGCTGCTGATGGTGATGACCAGAATTTCGCTTGCGCCATTTGCGGCCGCCTGTTGATAAGCCTTTAAGAAGGCTTTAGGTGCGGGCTGCGAGGTAGTGGGATGATTGGCTTCTCCGGGCAGTCTTTCATAAAACTGTTCGGCAGTCATATCGACCCCATCCTGATAAACTTGATCTCCAAAAATAATACTTAAAGGGACCACCGTGATATCATACTGTTTAATCCATTCGGCAGGAATATCACAGGTGCTGTCTGTTATCAAGGCAATGGAAGGAGAAGTCATAGTACCGGTACCTCTTAATATATGGAGTAATTTTTTTATTTTATCGGTTAAATTTGAGCTTGCAAGTTACTTAGGTCATGTTTTCGTCATTTAATTAGTATTCATTGTTAATCAATATTGGTCTAACAAATTTCCCCCGAATCTGTAAGGTTTGAGATAAAATAAATGATTAAAATCCCCCATTCTGAATTGCCGTTTATTAATTTAATCCCGGATTTATTGTAATGAAATAGTAGTTATCGGGCATCGCGAAATGGATTACCAGATCTTTCCAGTCCTTACCACCTCATTATCTATACTTCTTTTTGCCAGTTTTATTTATATTCGCCGTTATGCCAACCTGCCGGGTGTGCATGTTCTTTCGCTGCTGCTGCTTTCAGTTTTGGGCTGGATGATTTGTAACACTTTTGAGTTAATTACTCCAACGGAACATGAAACACTTTTATGGGCGCGAATCACTTATGTGTTTATCGCCATGACGCCGGTGCTCTGGGTGTTTTTTGTCTTTGATTATTTCGGTTACCACCAGTGGATGAAGCTGCCCAATGTGCTTTTATATTGGATTGTTCCTCTGGGAACGATCATCAGTGTTTTTACCAACGACTGGCATCACCTCTTTTGGCGTACAACCACATTTTTACCGGCCGGCGACTTTCTGGCTTTAAAAGTCACCTATGGTTTTCTCTTTTTAATTAGCTGGGTTTATGCCCAGGCCATGATTTTTACCGGCATTATTTTTATGCTGCGGGAAAATTTTTACCATATTCGTTATTATCGTGCTCAATTTGCATGGATCATGACCGGGCTGGCAATTGTCATCGTATTTAATACGGTGCATGTCAGCAATATTTTGCCGGAGATTAAAAAAGACTACACCCCCGTCGCCCTGGCCATCGCCAGTTTATGTTTTGTGATGGCCGTTTCCAGATACCATTTTATTAAAGTGGCGCCGGTTAGCATGGACATCCTTTTTGATATCATCGATGACGGTTTACTGGTACTTAACTCCGATGCGGTTATTATCAATACCAGCGCCTCAATCTGGACGCTGTTAAACATCCCGGCAAGAGATGCTGTTGGAAAATCGGTTTCGGATGTGTTTTCCGACTATCCCGTTTTTTGCAGAAATATTTTAGAGGCAAAAAACGGGCAATTTGAGCTTTGTCTGCGCGAACAGCCGCCGTTTTATCTCAGCGTTAAAGTTTCTCCGGTGGAAGATTATTCAAAGTTTGTCCGCGGCCGCATGATTCTGATCCGCGATATCAGCAAGGAAAAAATGACCCAGTTGGCCGAACATCAAGAGCGGATTTTTGCGGAGGCGCTCAGCAAAATTGCCGCCGCTTTAAATAGTACGCGCAACCTGGAAGAGCTGTTTGATTTAATTATCACCTATGCCGTGCAGGTAACGGCCTGCGATTCGGCCGAAATTATGATGATTGAAGGCGATTACGCCCGCGTTGTACGATCATCCGATGCATCAATGCACGATATCTGCCTGAGCATCACCGGCACGGAAAATCTGCGCTGGATGGTGAAAACGCAGCAGGCCGTATTAATGTCGGATGTCAGAAACGATCCGGGCTGGGTTTCGGTTGCCGACACGGATTGGATTCGTTCTTATGTAGGCGCACCCATTCTGGCTTCATCGGGCAGCACGATTGGTTTTATCAACCTCAATTCCGTTACGCCGGGGTTATATGATGAAAAAATCGTTGATCGATTAAGCGCCTTCTCCAGCCATGCTTCAATCGCCATACAAAACGCCCGTACTTATAAAAAATTGGAAGACCTGGCAAACCTGGATGGGTTAACCTACCTCTATAACCGGCGTTGTTTCTTTGATATGGCGGCGCGTGAGTTTGCACGCGCCCAGCGGCACCAGCGCGCACTGGCAGCCATTATGATTGATGTGGACCAATTTAAGACTATTAATGACAGTTTTGGCCATCTGACCGGTGACCAGGTTTTATGTCAGATCGCCGGAATCTGCAAAGAAGGATTACGCACCATTGATGTGATCGGTCGTTACGGCGGCGAGGAGTTTGCCGTAATTTTGCCGGATACCAATCTGGACGAGGCGCATTGCGTGGCAGAACGGCTTTGCCGGCAAATCGCCAGCGCAGAAATGGAAACGCTGGCCGGTGTGCAGCGCGTTACCGTCAGCATCGGTGTGGCCGCGTTGGATCAGACCTGTTCGGAGCTTGAAGATTTAATCTCCTATTCCGACACCGCCATGTACCAGGCCAAAGAAAACGGGCGCAACCGGGTTGAAATATTTTCCACTCAAAAATAAACTTATTTAACGCTGGTGCGCAGCGTGTAATCTACGGGGGCATCATTGCTGTTAAAACACTCGATCACATAATCTTGCGTCATGGGCAGGGTGAAGCTAAACTCGCTTGCACCACTGACGTGCCGGATATATGGGTTGCCGTCCGTAAGCCCATAGATGGTTAATAATACAATCCTGTTGGGTGAATCTATAACGACATTCATATTCTGCCCCTGCATGGCGCGCAGCAGGTAAGTATTGGTATCGTGACTGGAAATATGCCCGGCTGTGGCAGAACTGCTGGCCCCGGCGGCATAACTGATGCGCACCGGAAAGGTTAACGTCAGGCCAAAACCGGCATCAGCCGATCCGGCCACCACCGAAATCTGGTAGTCGCCGTTTAACGGCAGATCGGCCTGCCAGTAGCGTGCGTGTTGGGCTGCGCCAAGTAAGACCTGACCATTGGGAGCGATAATTTGCAAAGCCAGGCTGCTGTCGGCTGAATCCAGCGCCACCATCAGGTGATTACCGGCGCTGGCGCCGGCCAGATAATTAACCTGGTTTCCGGCTTTAATCGAGTCGCTGGTGGACAGGGAAGTTGCCCCGGCATTCAGCAAGAGGCGTTTTCCCTGCAGGTTAACCGCCGGTTGGCTGGTGGCAGTTGGA
>JAJTBH010000169.1 GCA_021287005.1 Anaerolineae bacterium | reverse complement strand
GGCTTAATTGGGTTTTTAAACGATAAGCCAGAGAAGGCCCTTTAAATGTAGGAGTTGACTCAGCCATACTTACCTCACATCTCATAACTTTGAACACGGCGCTGCCAGACAATGGTATAAAACAGAACGCCGGTCAAAATGATTATAAACATCATGGTGGCTACGGTAGCACCCATGGTTGGATTTCCAAGTTGAAGTTGCTGGCCAAAGAAGGTACGGTAGAAAAGTGTACCCATGATGTCGGTCGAGAAATTGGGACCGGCCAGCGCGCCTTTCATGGTGTAGATCAAGTCAAAGGCGTTAAAGTTGCCAACAAAAGTAAGAATGCTGACCACACCCACCGTGGGCAGAATCAGCGGGAATTTTATCTTCCAAAATATACGCCAGCCATTGGCGCCGTCCACACGAGCGGCTTCCACCAGTTCTTCAGGAATGCCGATTAAAGCTGCATAAAACAAAATCATTGGAATGCCAATGAATTGCCAGACGGAAATGAGCGAAACGGTGGTTAAAGCGGTTGCTTCCAGGCCGAGCCAGGGCTTAAAAAAGGCCCCCATACCGACCATTTTCATTAATCCTGAGGTGACACCCCAGAGTGGATTTAATATCAGATTCCAGATAAAGCCTATGATGACAACAGATAAAACGGTGGGCATAAATAATACCGTACGATAAAACTTGCGCCCAAAACCTTCTTCTGAAATCAACGAAGCCAGCAGGAGACCAATCGGATTTTGAACCAACATATTAATGACGAAGAAGACAAGGTTGTTTTTTAATGCGCCCCAAAACCTGACTGAATATTGATCGTCGCCGAATAATTTTATGAAGTTATTAAACCCTACAAAAACTTCTTTACCTTGATCGGTCAGTGAAAAGAAGCTGAGTCGTAATGAATCGATTAGAGGGTAGATCATAAAAACAGTATAGATGATGACTGCCGGCGCCAGGAATACAATGATATGGGCGGGAAAAGGTTTTCGATTGGTCTTTTTGTCCATAAGTTTGTTGTACCTCGCTTGTTTAGTAATTCAAAAATAAAAAAATTTGGTTCTTTCCGGTATTTTACACCGGAAAGAACCATTTCGTATCACTTAATTTATATTATTGAGCGGGTTTGTACCATTTATCCAGACCATCCTGGATCTCTTTGGCGCCGGCTTCGGGAGTCAGGGTGCCATTGATCACAGCCGCAGAAACGCGCCACAGCTCGTTTTCGAGGTTGGGCTCGCCGCGGGAGAGGATCTGGTAGGAATTGCGGATGGTGGATTTGCATTCACCGCGCCAGCTTAAGAATTCCTGAGCCAGAGGATCTTTGAGGGTGATCTTGTAATTGGACAGGGTGAAGAAACCGGGCAGAGCATTGCTGTACAGCTCGGCAAATTCCTGGGTGGTCATCCATTCAAGGAAGGTTTTGGCAGCTTCAGGATTCTTGCTCTTGGGGTTCATACCCATGGCAATGTCGGTATGATCGCTGATGTAACACTGATCGCCGGATTTTTGTACCGGGGGTTTGAAGACGCCCATCGGGAACTGGGCCTGAGATTCGAATCCGGAGATTTCCCATGAACCGGTGGGATAAATGGCAGCTTTGCCTAAAGTAAAGAGGCTCTGAGCGTCAGCGTATTTGACGGCTTCGTAACCTTCGGGCATGTAGGGAGCCCAGGCAGCCAGTTGTTTGAAGGTGTCAACGTAAGGTGCATCGGTGTATTTGGCGGTGCCTTTAATTAAAGCCAGGCGGCCATCTTCACCCTGCCAGTAGTTGGGGCCAACGTTCTGGAAACCCATGGTGGCAGCTTCCCACATGTCAGCGGTGCCCATGCCCAGAGGAACATAGGTGCCGTCGGCTTTAATCGCATCCAAAACCTTGAAGAATTCTTCATTGGTTGTGGGGACGCTTAAACCGAGTTTATCAAAGGCTTCTTTATTATAGAAGAAACCATGAATTACAGAGGCCATCGGGACGCAGAAGACATCTTTGCCATCGTCGGTAATCCAGGCGCTTTTGGCAACATCACCGAAGTTTTCCATGCCTTTGAGATCGTTCAAAGAAGCCAGGTAACCTTTCTGGAACAGAGCCAGAGAGGCATCAAAGGGACGGCAGGTGATTAAATCGCCGGCGGTGCCGCCTTCCAATTTTGAATTCAACACGCCATTATATTCCGCGGGGGCGGTGGGGGCGAATTCAACATGGATGTCGGGATAATGTTTTTCAAAGGCGGGGATGATGGTATCCTGCCAGATTTTGATGTCGTCATTACGCCAGCTTTCAATGGTCAGCGTAACTTTTTCGGCAGCGGGAGCGGCGGGGGGTTCAGCAGCCGCGGGGGCTTCGGTAGCGGGAGCTGCCGGAGCAGCAGGCTCGGCCGGCGCAGCCGGGGCAGCGGTGGGTGTAGCCGCGGGTGCACAGGCAGCCAGCAGCATGGATACGGCAACAAGCAGACTTACAAAAAATGTTAACTTACGCATTTTCCTCTCCTTAGCAAGGTCTTTAGTCAATAGTTTAAACGACTGAACGACGATAGTTTATTTTTTAGTTAACCACCTCCTTTTTTATTTATATTCCTGAATACCAGACCAGGCTGGCTGGTCCAATGGCGCTTGATGTTAACGTAGATGGCAGGATTTTGAGATCCTGGTAGGTATGAACGAGTGCATGGGATTTGATTTCCTGAAGCGCTTCGGGAAGCAGTTGGTCAAAAGCTGCCCGGGCCATTCCGCCGCCTAAAACGACACTTTGCGGGTTAACAATGGAGATACAAATGGAAATGACCCGACCCAACCCGCGTGCCAGGCTGCTGAAAGCTTGTTTTGCCAGAGGGTCCCCCTTACCCAGTGCATCCAGGATGAAATGGGAACTGATGTCTGCGGATGGAGCCGGGTTACCCGTGGCTGCCAATAGTTTTTTGAACACTCTAACCAGTCCCGGACCGGATACCACGGTTTCGGCGCAGCCGATCAAACCGCAGACACATTTTTCACCCTTCGGGTAAAGCATAATATGCCCAATGCCGGCTGCCGTGCCGTTAAAACCACTGACGAGACGATCATTGGCTAAAATGGCGCCACCCAAACCGGAGCCGATGCAAATATATAAACAATTTTGCGTTCCACGCGCCGCGCCGTAATAATATTCACCACATAAACTGGCATCGGCGTCTTTCATCACCTGAATGGGCAGTTTGCTGGTTAATAATGGGCTTAACCATTCCGTCAACGGTACTTCCTGCCAACCCAGGTTATAAGCATTTTTAATGAGCCCCGTATCAGGATTAACCTGTCCGGGAATGCCAATGCCAATTCCCATAGGTTGAGCCGGTGCCAGGGAAATCAGGTGATTAATCCCATCGGCCAGGTCGCCGATCATGGCTTGCGCTCCTCTTGAAGCATGCGTGGGTTTCTGGGTGGATTCCAACACCTGACCGGCCCGATTCATGAGGGCAAAAGCCATTTTGGTACCACCAATATCCACACCGATTGCGTAGGAATCGCTCATAAATACGGGTTCACCTTTCGCCATTTATCCAGAACAGCCTGGTTATGTTCGGCCGCTCCGGCCATGTTAAGACTGGCAATAATGGGCAATGGAATTCCACGTTCCTGTAAAATGAAAACGGTTTCTGTTACCAGGCAATTCCAAAGCATGGCATTGATCACCGTGGAACTGGGGGAGACCTTCCAGGGTGTTCCCGTTACGGGAATCAGAGCATCGCCGGGGAAACCGCCGTTGTCCAGTTCAAAATCGGCCACTTCAAACAGGCGTTTGCCGAGACTTGAAAGCGGGGCAACCCTGGCGTAGTTTTTTGAGCATACTGCGACCACTTTTAAACCAATTTTTGCCGCAAACAGGGCCATTTCCACCGGCAGATGATTTACACCGCTGTTGGAATATACAAAAATCATTTCACCCGGCTGCGGGTTTAACGGCTCAAGCAGGATGGGAGCCATTCCGGAACTGCGTTCCAGGAATCCACTGAGGCGGGCATTATCATGCAGCATTAATGCACCCGAAAAAACGGGCACCACACAGGCCAGGCCCCCGGCGCGGTAAAACCCCTCTTCGACCATCATATGAGAATGGCCGGTGCCGAACAAAAATAAACGTTTGTCGGCGCTGATGGTATCGGCCATACTTTGTGAGACGGCCTCCAAAACCGGGCGCTGAGATTCAATCACCTGCTGCTGCAGAGATTGAATGGCGGCGTAATAGGCATCAATGCCTTTCATGCCAGCACCGGTAAACTTGCAGCAGCAATCGATTGACCCACTCGGCGACTTTTTTCGTCAGGCAGTTGGATCTTAACTTTTTGGGCGATTTCCGGAAATTCGGCTTTAAGCACTTCATTGGCCGTATCCAGAATAATCTGCCCACCGCTGCCGGAAGTTACCCGGCCCAGAATGAGGATATGATTGAGATCGTAAAAGTCACTGTAATGCGCAATGCCGTAACCCATATAAATGCCAATACTCTGCCAGATTTGGCGGGCGCCTTCGTGACCGGCTTCCAGTTTTTCCTGGACCAGTTTTAATTTTTCGGCGTTGGTAATATCGGCCGGAATTTCAATCCCGGCGGCAGGCGCCAACCGAAAGACACATTGCTGTGAGAAATAAGACGCACCCACACCGCGATCGCCAGACCATTCTTCATAAGCGGCATCCGGGTTGTAATCCACCGGCGCAAAGGCCAATTCATTGAGCCAGTCGGTAATATTTCCCTCCTGGTTAACAAAACCACCGGCTTCACTCGAGCCCAATGCAATGCCCAGAATGCCATTTTCTTCAAGAGACATCGAGCCGGCCAGGGCAGTGACTTCCCCGTCATTAACCACTTCCAGCGGCACGCCGAAAGTTTCACGAATTTCAAGGAAAAGATTTTTCACCTGATCAAACTGTTGGCGCGGAATGCCGCGGAACAAAGAGGCCACCATGACGCGATTATTGATATAAATGCCGGCAGAACTGCCGCCAATGGCATCCACGTTGGGCAGCTTTTCAGCCGCCAATTTTAAACCATTCATGATTTCGCGCCGGTGATAGGCAGGGTCGCTTTGTTTGACCGGTTCCCAAATGATCTCCTGGCTGAAAACCGGGTTTCCATCAATCACAGCCGAAACCTTGATATCGGAAGCACCCAGGTCAAAGCCGATCCGGTTTCCTTCCAGGTGCCTACCCAGAGGAAATTGGCTTTCTTTAGCTTCCGGCACGTCTTCATAGGCGCAACTGATAACTTCGAACGGTTTTTCGTATACCAGATTACCCATAAAATCAAAGTCAAAACCGCGTTTTCCATTAGAACAATAAACTGACCGAATATAATCGCCAATTTCACGCGGACCGCCGACATAAATGCGCCATCCGCCGCGCTGCCAGAGTAAAAACTTCAACAGTCTCTCAACATACATGAAGTTTTCTACCGACCGGGCATGTTGAGCCGCAAAAACGACAGTATCATATCTTGATAAGTTGCCATTAACGCGTTCAAGGCCCAAAACCAGGGGGATACTCTGCCCACTGGCTTTGGCTTCGGTTACAAAGTCATGATTACATAAAACCGCCGGTCGAAAATGAGAATCCAGTGGGGGGGTAAATTTGGGGGCGATTAATTTAATGGTGTCAGGTGTCATTTTTTTGTCCCATAAAATGGATTAATAGAGTCCAAGCTCACGCTGCATCAACAAGGCAGCCACGCCCAGAATAACAATATTCTGGCCGAGTGCGCTGGCTTCAACACGGGTTTCTTCGGCCAGTGATGCGAGTGCATGACTGGAAATCTTTTTTTGGAGGGATTCAATTAAAGGTTCTCCCAGGCTGGTTAAAATCCCTGAGATGACGATGTTTTTAATGTTTAACGCACTGACCAGGTTGGCTACTGCCATGCCCAGGTAACCACTGACAGAATTGATCAATGCCACCACATCCGGGTCGCCCTCGCGATAGGCTTTCATGATGATTTCCAGGCTTATTTGTTGGGGCACATCAACCAGGCGGTTGAGAACGGAATTGGGATTTTGACAGGCGATTTTTTTGGCTTGTTTAATAATGGCGCTGCTGCTGGCAACAGTTTCGAGGCAGCCGTAATGGCCGCAGCGGCATAAATCACCGTTTTCTTTGATGACCAGGTGCCCAATTTCACCGGCGCCGTACCCTTCGCCAAAATAGGGTTCGCCGTTGATGACGATACCGGCTGCGATGCCACGCCCGATTTTAACGACAATCAGATTGCTGGCGTCGCGATTGGAGCCGAAAGTGGTTTCAGCAATGGCGGCGGCATGACTGTTGTTGGCAATTTGCACGGGCAGGTTATAACGCTCTCGCACCAGGCTGGCCAGCGGCAAATCGCGCCAGTCGAGATTGACTGAATAACGAATAATGCCGTTAATGGGATCGATTAAACCCGGCGAACCAATTCCAATGCCGATAATGGGCGCTTTTGTATGACTTAATAACCTGTCGATCAGTTCATAAACCAGGTTAAGCGCAACTTCACCGTCTCGGTCCTGCACCGGTAAGACGGTGTGGAAAATAATCTGCCCGCGTAAATTTATGACCGCGCCTTGAAATTCATGCGAGGCCAGGTCCACGCCGATTAAATAACGGCTGTTATCGGCAAACTGAAGTAATGTAGGGGGTTTACCGCCAATTGAATGTCCCTGCCCGGTTTCTTCGACCAGTTTTTCATTAATTAACTCGGCTACAAGGTCCGAAACCGTGGTGCGCGTTAAACCGGTCTTACGGGCAATATCGGCCCGGCTGGTTTGAGCCTGGTCGTAAATGGTTTGTAAGACGAGTTGGCGGTTGTGTGCCCTGGTTTGTTGTTGAGTTGCTTTAAACATAGGGTAAACCTGGGAAAAGAATAGTTAGTCCATTGGACTTACATAGTTAACTATAGCATGTGAAAAATAAATTTCAAGTCCCCAAATTAACCCTTTACGGGTAATTCAAGGGTTAGGCAGGGGTAACTCGAATATATACTAGTTAAAAAATTTTCACAGGCGTGGGCACATTACCCTTCTTCTACTGAAAGGGCGGTGATAGAATCAGTCTTTCACGGTTTTTAAAAGGTACAGGAGGTCGGTAAACGTATGTTTTCAAAGATTAACGAAATGGATAATAATCGAAAAAAATGGTGGGTGCTTGTGTCGGTGGGAATCGCATCTTTTATGGCTGCCCTTGATGGCAGTGTCGTAAACACCGTGTTACCGATCATCCGTGAGGCTTTTGGCAGCGAAGTGGCCACTGTGGAATGGGTGGTGGTCGTTTATTTGTTGGTGATTAGCGGAGTGTTATTGACCGTTGGCCGCCTGGGTGATCTTAAAGGCCATCGCCCGGCATTTTTGATTGGTTTTGTCATTTTTGTGATCGGGTCTCTGTTATGTGGTCTGGCCCCCTCGGCCGTAATGCTGGTCGTGTTTCGGGTTATTCAGGCTCTGGGTGCGGCCCTTCTGGCTGCCAATTCTCCCGCCATTTTAACCAAGAGTTTTCCGGCCGCCCAACGTGGTCAGGCGCTTGGCACACAGGCTACCATGACTTATCTTGGCATGAGTGTTGGCCCATCTCTGGGTGGTTGGCTGGCGCATGCTTTTGGCTGGCAATCCATATTTTATATCAATGTCCCGGTGGGGCTGCTGGCGTTAATTTTAAGCTGGGTGTTTGTGCCAGCCGATGAAGCGCACACAAAAACCGAACAATTTGATTTTGCCGGCGCTTTATTGTTTATGACGGGTTTAATGGCTTTATTGCTCGGTTTAAATCAGGGAGCAGCCTGGGGATGGGGTTCACCGGCAATTATCGCTTTATTATTGGGTGCTTTGTTTATCCTGGCTCTGTTCCTGTTTGTCGAATCCCGAAATTTGGCGCCCATGTTGGATCTCAGTTTATTCCGCCGTCCGGTTTTTTCGGCAGCGACTGCCAGCGCCGTTTTTAATTACATGGCGCTTTATCCGGTTGGTTTTGTGATGCCGTTTTATTTAATTCAAGGGTTGGGGTTAAGTTCGGCGCAGGCGGGTTTGTTATTAACCGCGCAGCCCTTAACCATGGCAATTGCCGCACCGATCAGCGGCACACTTTCTGACCGCATCGGCTCACGTTTGCCGGCGACGCTGGGCATGGTGATCCTGGCCTGCGGCCTGGGTTTGTTATCCTCGCTGGG
>JAJTBH010000168.1 GCA_021287005.1 Anaerolineae bacterium | reverse complement strand
ATAAATATACATACGGGCGGCTGCTCTCTTGCAGATTGTTGATACCAAAGTTATAACCGCTGGTACCCATGTCCCAGCTATCCAACGCCAGTGAAAAATCAGCATCGCCCTGTTTTCCCATAACGGCAAAATAACGATTGGAAACTTCGTCGGGCAGGGTGGGTAAGTCAAAAATACAGACACCTTTAACATCGGTCGTGCACCGTGCCACGGCTTTGCCATCCTGATCATATAAAAGCAGCGCTTTTTGTACCACCGGTTGGTTATTATCCAGGTCCACCGCCCAGACCAGCATTTCTTTCAGACTACGTTTTAATGTCAATTGAATATGGCTGACCGATGCCATAAAATACACATCATCAATGCCGGCAGATGTCATTTCCTTGGAGGCGAGCCGGAAATAATACAATCCCGGTTCCAATGGCCCTCCGCCGGGTGTGAGCTGGATCTTTTCGGCCCGGCTTTGAGCCGTCCGGTTATAATGCAGCAGCCAGTTTTCCGGATTATTTAATTTATAAGAGCGCAGTCCATCTTCGTTTTTTTCCAGGTTAATATAATCTTGCAGATCAATGGGCTGCGAACGCACCACCAGAGAAGACAGATTGGTAACCTGCGTTTCAAGATTAACATCCTGCGGCCGCATAAAAAGGGTCCGCGTGAATTGCAGCATGGGAACATACACACCCGGTTTGGCCGGTGCCGTTTTAAAATGCATATCCGGCGAGACGGTCAGATTGCCACCCCACCGGTCTTTTAAATCGGTCGAAATTCGCAATATATAATTGGTGTCCGGTTTAAGCAAAGCCGATAAAATCAGTTCATGATCTTGATTGATATATGTGGAAAGGTCCCCTGCCGGTGGGTCGAAGCTGATTAATGAAGACAGGTTTTGGTGTTCATCAAGGGCAACGTTATATTTTAAAGTAATACCGCTGTAACTGCCGCCATTTTCCAGCACTCCCCCTTCATCGGGCTGCGTGGACACCAGGCTTAAGGACGACACGCTCTGATAAACATAGGTTAACGCCTGGGGCAAATAATCACCGTTAGCCGCCCGTGCCCCGCTGGAAATATTTAAACGGTAGGCCGTGTCGCGCACCAGCAACGTATCGGGTGTAAACGTCAACCGGTTTTTTTCGTCATTCCACTTAAACCCGCCCGGCACGGGTTTTTGATCCGTTGTTGCAGTGAGCGACAGGTTTTGTTCGACACTCTGCCGGTCCATGGGCTGGTTAAATAAAATTTGAATAACACCATCCAGCGGCAGCGGACTGAGCACTTCCGGGTCGACCGACAGCACCCCCGGCATGGCGGTGCTGAAGCGCCAATCCACATTCTCGTCACCGGCAAATGACAGATCCGGCCGCAGGTTGATATGGTAGACGCTGCCGCCTTTTAAGGGTGGCGATGGATAAAATATGTAGGTGCTACTGTTAAGCCATTCACCGCGGCCCTCGGCTGCCGGTTCCAGCGTAAATGCCGGCGCCTCGCCGGCAGATTCTGTTTCGGTTAGCGGTACGATCGCCTGATTAAAATTAACCACCAACGGCATGGACGGATCAACATCCAATGTGCCCGGCTGCGGCAGTCTTTCACTCACCGCCGGCGCGCCGGCTGTGTGGTAGGTTAACGACACATCGCCCATCAAATTTTGTGCGTTTTCGGACAAAACTTTCCCCGATAGGTTAACGGTGAGATCGATATTAAATGGGAAAACCTCATTCGGGATGAACTTAAGCGTAGAATCATCCAGCCATTCCATCTTTCCGGTTATGACCGGAGAAAAAACCAGGTTTTTTTCTACCGATTCCTTCTGCATGGCCTGGTTAAAATAAATTATGATCGGCTGTCGATAAGCCAACGTACTGCCATCGACGGGCCAAACTTCAAGCAGCGCCGCCGGAAAAGGGGCTACCGTCGTTGGTGTTAACATCGGGGTTGCGGAAACGGCCGGTTTGGTTAACGTTTGTGTGGCGTCAGATGGCAAAGAAGGCAGGATGCATGCCGCACTGATCAGGATTAAACTTATCATCAGCCAGCCAAACTTCTTTTCGCCACGCCTGAATAAATATCGAGTCAGCCTGTGCATCATTCGCCACCTCATCCCTTGTAGACAAAAAATATCCTCATTCATTATATAACATACACGCCGGGGCATGGCATCGGAAGGTAACAGGGGCCGAATAAGATCTAAAGTATTAAAAAGTGGTTTATTTTAAGGGAGGAAATGAATGCCAGGGTAAATGAATCATTCAGGTTAGAGATATAACAAACAGGAAACGTCAGTCATTATTTTCAATCAAACAGGGATGTTTATGACAATCCCAACTTCTTTTGAATAAAAAGACTGACATTCTTTGATGTCTTGATTGCAAATAACGCTTCTTCTTTTGTCGCGTTTTGAACAGGGTAGCGAGTACGCACGGCATAACCATCCAGCCCCATTAATTCCACTTCCAGAATTGCAAATGTCCTGTCGTTTTCAATGCAGAGAGAAACCAGCTCGACAAAATTATGAATGCGCGGAATGGGTTTTCCTGATTCTTGTAACCAGGCTTTTAAATATTTTTCGGCGGTTTGTTGAGCATGAAAACAAGCTGCATCATAGTTAGGGCGGTTACGTGCACGATATTCACGTTGAGCAGTAATAAAATCCCCTTCAGCTTTTTCAACCCATTCAATCGTGAGGGGATTCATACAGGACAATCCCTCGCTGAATGACTTCTCTTAAAAAAGAATCTCCCCACTCCAGTCGTTGCGCCAGACGCTGGGGGGTAGAAACTATCAGATCGATTCCAAAATGATAGGGTATCTGTTGACGAATGATAGCCGCTTGTTTCAACTCGGTTAACTGCGTTTCCATAATCACCAGTAAATCCACATCACTTTCAGGTTTGGGTATGCCATAAGCGTATGAGCCGAATAAAATAATTTTCCGGGGTTGATATCGTGCTGAAATTTGTTCCACAACGTCCAGAATAGCATCGTGGGGAATACGAGTACGATTGGGAATAGTGGGAACATTAATAATTGTTTCCATGAATTAATTATACAGCATTTACTGCCCCCCAAAAAATATTTACACCGCCATGTGATAGGGTCCACAAAACAAAAAAACCCCTGAATTCAGGGGTTCCTGTGTGGGCGGAATAGGACTCGAACCTACGACCCCATCCTTGTAAGGGATGTGCTCTAACCAACTGAGCTACCCGCCCGGTGTTAGGTATTATATCAGATTTTTGCCGCTGTGGAATAAAATTCCACCTCTATTTTCCTCATAATTGAGAAGTACAATGCGGGCAGCGTGTGGCTTTGGCGGGAATTGAGGAAAAACAATAGGGGCAGTCCTTTACATCCGGTTTATCCGGCAGCAGTGCATCCGCCAGGCGCAGGCGATTAAACGAACGGATCAATAAAAAGACGGCAAAGGCAACGATTAAAAAATCAATCACCGTGTTGATAAATAGACCGTAATTAATCGCCGGCGCGCCGGCCGCCTGTGCATCCGCCAGTGTGTTATACCCCGTGCCCGAAAGGTCAATAAACAAATTGGCAAAATTAATTTTTCCGAGCAATAACCCGATCGGCGGCATGATAATATCATTTACCAGCGACGTGGTAATTTTGCCAAAAGCCGTACCGACAATCACGCCGACGGCCAGATCGATGACATTGCCTTTAAGCGCAAATTTCTTAAACTCCTGCCACATACATTTCCTCCGGTGATCAATTTTCGATTGAATAAATTTATACCTGATAAAGCACACCGCTGTCAAATTGAGCGGATGGCATTATTCGCTTATAATAACCCCAGAGCAGTTTATTTTCCATCCTTATTCCCCGGAGTTATTTTATGCGATTTATTCGTTTTACACACGCCTCGGCTGAACCGCGTTTTGGCTGGATTCTCGGTGATCAGGTCGGCCTGATTGACGGCGACCTGTTCGGGGCCGATTACCGCCGCCTGGAAACATCTTTAAGCCTGGATGAAGTTAAATTGCTCGCGCCGCTTAAACCCGGCAAAATCATTGCCGTCGGCCGCAATTATGCCGACCATGCCAAAGAACAAAACGCCGAGGTCCCCTCCTACCCGCTGCTTTTTCTAAAAGCGCCTTCTTCGATCATTGCGCCCGGTGAAACCATCCTCATTCCACCCCAGTCCGAACGTGTGGATCATGAAGCCGAACTGGCCGTGGTCATTGGCAAACGCGGGCGCTGGATTACGCTTGAAAACGCCATGCAGCATGTTTTCGGTTATACCATCGCCAACGACATTACCGCACGTGACCTGCAAAATAAAGACGGTCAATGGACGCGCGCCAAAGGTTTTGACACCTTCTGCCCGCTCGGTCCCTGGATTGAAACCGAACTCGACCCGGCCGATGTTTTGCTCTCATGCCGCGTCAACGGCCAGATGCGCCAGATGAGCTCAACCCGCGAAATGGTCTTTTCGGTAGCCCAGTTGATTGTATTTATCTCATCCATCATGACATTGGAACCCGGTGATCTCATTCTCACCGGAACACCCAGCGGCATTTCACCGCTTAAACCGGGCGACCAGCTTGAAACCGAAATTGAAGGAATCGGTCTGCTCAAAAACCCGGTCAAGTTGGACGGTCATCACTAAACCATGCAACAGCGTTTATTCCATTATCTTCTGGTTTTGGGTGGCCTGGCCTGCATTGGCTCAGCCTTTTTTGCGCGCCAGTTGGGCATTGACAATAACGACGGCTGGGGACGCGGCCGCACCGTTCTGATTCTGGCCGGGTTATTTTTCTGGCTCTGGCTGGCCTGGCTGCTCAGCGGCCCCAAACGCCGCCACCTGATGCAGCGTCTATACAACTCCGCCTCCCTTAAAACAATTAGACGTTTTTGGTTAAACCTGACGTCAACCTGGAAAAACTCCTTTGTTTACCGTCTTGTAACCCGGTTTTACCACGCCTTTTTAAACCTGCCCGGCATTCGCTGGCTGGCAGCCACCTCCCTGCGGCGAGCCCGTTTTTGGGCCGTTTTGGGGCTGTTTGTAACGCTCTGCTTTTACATATACCTGGCCACTGCCGGCACATTTAATAAACTGGTGCCTTCTTCCGGCTTTTTTGACATGCAGGCGCGCGCCTTTCTGGCCGGACAGATTCATTTACTTGAAACGCCGCCCGAACAACTCCTGGCGTTGGATAACCCCTATAGCGTGGAAGCGCGCCAGAGCCTGGGCTCGGCTTACATCTGGGACGCTTCGTTATATCACGGACATTATTATCTTTATTGGGGGCCCGTCCCGGCCTTGCTGGCCGCCGCTTATCGTGCCGTCAGCGGCAGCGGTCTGGGCGATGAAAGCCTGGCCCTGCTCTTTTTATGCCTGCTGGCGTGGATTGAAACGCTCTGGATTTTAGAACTGCACCAACGTTATTTCGGCCGGGTCAGATCAACCTGGTTGATGCTCTTTGTACTGACCATTGGTCTGGCAAATCCGATTCCTTTTGACATCGCCCGCCTGATGGTTTATGAAGCCTCCATTTTATCGGGGCAGTTTTTTATGCTGGCCGGACTTCTCTGCCTGGTTAAAGGTTTTTCAAAAGACGGCTCCATTAACAGCGGCTGGTGGTTAAGCGCCGGTCTGCTGTTGGGGCTTTCACTCAGCGCGCGGATTAACCTGCTGCCGGTGATATTCTGGCTGGGGCTGATGCTGCTCCTGCATCTGTGGAACAGGATTAAGACCCTTCCCGGAAACCCGGTTAAGGCAGTGCTGGCCGCCGGAGGTACTTTTGCCCTGGTGATGATAAGCATTATGGCTTATAACTTTATCCGGTTTGACTCACCCTTTGAGTTCGGCAGTCGTTACCAGTTGACCGTCACCGATATAAACCATGCTTACAACACGGTGCTGTCGGCGGCTTACATTTTTCCCAATTTATACGCCTATCTGCTGCGCCCGCCGGTTTTAATCGGGCGTTTCCCCTTCATGTATGCCGATTGGCTAACCGATGCCGGCTGGCCTTTTTTCATACGGATACCCGCCGGTTATTTTTACACCGACCCGGTATTGGGCCTGCTGGTGGTTACCCCCTTCATCTGGTTAATCCTGCCGGCTGTCTACGCGCTATTTATGGAATTACGCCAGGTCGGGATAAAATCATCCATAAAGATTATCGCCGGCTCCCGCTGGATTGTCTTCAGCCTGACCGGCATGGGCTTGATCGGTTTTGTTTTTATCCTGTTTTTTTATTACCCGGCCATGCGTTATCTCACCGATGCCACCCCGGCCTTATTGCTGTTGGCCATTTACGGCGCGATGAGCTGGCTGGATAATCCATCTTTACGCGCAGTAAAAGGGCTGGTGATTTTGTTGTTGGCTTTGACCAGCATCGTTGCCGGTATTTTGTTGGGCATCAATGGTCCGCATGACTTTTTTGAACAGGCCAACCCCGCTCTTTATCATGGATTAATTAATTTCTTTAAAACAATACCGTATGTAAAATAATTATCAACAGCTTTGTTTTTATTTGTGGGATAAAACCGTCTCGGCGGCGATATTTTGCAAAGTTTCAGCCTGGTCTGCATTCAGGTTGCCATAAAAAGGCAGGCCCGAAGGACTTTCCTGATAAATACTGGCATAAAAAACACAGGCGGTCAGGTAAGTGCCCAATGGGTTGGGATGACTGCCATCCTCCTGCCATAAATCCAGCGAATACGGCGCTGAAACGGCTTTCATCCAGGCTTTTCCCACCGGCACAATGGGTGCGCCCAGTTCCAGGCCAATGCCGCCGTAAGCGGCGTTTAACCGGCTTTGCATATCCAGAGTAGATGTTATTCCATATTCCGGCAGCCCATTGCGGTGCGCCCAGGTATTAAACAACATCATTTGTGACCCGTTTTGTGTGATTTTTCCGGCTAGCAAACGCACGGCCGGATACATTTTTTGCGTGCGGTAATCCATAAAAGCCGGCAGAATGCTTTGATCCTGTAACACGACCCGATCCCATTTTTTCTGTTTGATCTTTTCGAGGGTTTTATCCGAAGCGGCATGTTCGGCCAGGGTCCAGCCGCCTTCGGCTGCCATATCCGTTGCCAATTTATGCCCCGCGGAACAGGCCAGTTGCGACAGGCTGCCCGGCAGGTCGTTGGTAAAGGTATAACTGTTGCCGATAAACAAAACATTTTGCGTGTTTCCGGAGCCCTGCCATAAACAAGAATATTGAGGCGCGCAGCCCGACAAAAAAATCAGAATGGCCGCCGGCCCCCATAATAAATAAACAAACCCAAAACCTTTTTTAATCATTTTCATCTCAAAAATATTCTAGCATAGAGCCTGCCATAACCATACTAACGGAGTAAACGCCTGTCATCTAATTTACGGAAGAACCTCATGCTAGTGCTATCGGGCGAACAAATTGCATGGTATAATTTTTGATTGAAACTGTGAATGGAAATCAGGAGAAATATATAATATGTCAGGTCATTCCAAGTGGGCAACTATTAAGCGTAAGAAAGGCGCAGCAGACGCCAAACGAGGCCAGGTTTTCACCCGCCTGACCCGTGAAATCGTTATGACCGCACGCGAAGGCGGCGGCGACCCCGAATCCAACTTCAGTCTGCGTCTGGCTGTTGAACGTGCCCGCGCCCAGAACATGCCCAAAGAAAATATCGAACGCGCCATTAAACGCGGCACCGGCGAAAGCAAAGATGGTAATACCTTTGAAGAGATTACCTACGAAGGTTATGCACCTCACGGCATCGCTGTTGTGGTTGAAGTTGTCACAGATAACCGCAATCGTTCGGTTTCCGAACTGCGGCATGCCCTTGTCCGTACCGGCGGCAATCTTGGCGAATCCGGATCGGTGGCCTGGCAGTTCACCCGTACCGCCAACTTCAGCCTCCCGGCTCAGGGTAATGACTTTGACGCCATTTTTGAACTGGCCGTCGAAGGCGGCGCCAATGATGTGGTGCAGGAAGAAGACACCATTGAAATCATCGCCCCCGTTGAAGCCTTTAAAACCATCTCTGACAAACTGCGTGCAGCCAAATTACAGATCGAAGATGCCGGTTTGCGCTACACCCCCAACCAGGAAATCGAACTGGATGTGGATAAAACCTTGCAGGTGATGCGCGCTCTGGAAGGCATTGAAGAGCTGGACGATGTGCAGAACGTCTT
>JAJTBH010000167.1 GCA_021287005.1 Anaerolineae bacterium | reverse complement strand
TGGGTTAATCAACACCTCCCACGGTCAGGCGGCCGTCGGGTGGTTGGTGATGGAAGATATATTATCCGTATTAATTCTGGTTTTAATGCCGGCATTGAGCATGACATCCGGTTCATTTGACTGGATAAACCTGTTAATCACCCTGCTTAAGGCTGCCGCTTTTATATTAATCATGTTTTTTGCCGGATCCCGTTTGATTCCCTGGCTGCTGGAACATATTGCCCAAACCCGTTCACGCGAATTGTTTATTCTGGTGGTGCTGGCAGTCACCCTTGGCACGGCTATGGGCGCATCCGAACTATTCGGCGTTTCCCTGGCGTTGGGCGCTTTTATGGCCGGCGCCATCATCAGTCAATCTCGTCTCAGCCACCAGGTTGGCGCCGACGTATTTGCCTTTCGTGAGGCCTTTTCTGTTTTGTTTTTTGTCTCAATTGGCATGCTCGTTAACCCCACTTTCCTCTGGCAAAATTGGGCACACATTTTATGGTTAACCGTGCTGGTTGTAGCCGGCAAAACCTTGATTGTATTAATTATGGGGCTGTTTTTCCCTCGCCCTGCCCGCACCTTTTTAACCGTTGCCATTGGTTTAAGTCAGATCGGTGAATTTTCTTTCATCCTGGGGCAAAGCGGCCTGTCGTTAAATTTATTGGATGGAAATCAGTATTCTCTCATCCTCGCCACGGCGCTCATTTCCATTACACTGAATCCCTTTATGTATAAATTATTACCCATACTTGAAAATGGGCTCAAACATCTTCCCGGATTATGGAAAAAACTCGAATCGGCTAAAGATTTCCCTGAAATTGTTACCGATCACCTCAACCAACACGTCATTGTGATCGGTTTCGGCAGGGTCGGTAAACACCTGGTGGATGTGCTTGAATCCTTGCAAATTCCCATCCTGGTCGCCGAATCCGATTCTGAACGAATCGCCCTGTTATACGAACGAAATATCCAATCACTCTATGGGGATGCCAGCAACCTGGAAATATTATCTCACACACACCCCGAACATGCCCGCGCAGTGGTTATCACCATTGCAAACGATGAACACGCCGCCATGATCGTGAACGCCCTTAAAGAAGTTGCCCCGGAAATTCCCATCATCGCTCGTGCTACCACTGAAGAGGGGGTTAAGGAGTTGTCTGCATTGGGCGCCCGCTATATCGTTCACCCCGAATTGGAAGGCGGTCTGGAAATGGTGCACCATACCCTGTTAACCCTGGGCTTCCCTCTCCGCCAGGTACACGAGTATGCCGAAGCCGTACGACGCGATAGTTACAACACCAGTATTACAACCCACGATGAATACCGGTCATTACACGACCTCTTACATGCCACGCATGGCATTGAAATCACCTGGTTTTCCTTACCGGATCACGGTACGCTGATAGGTCAGACTCTGGCCGAAGCCAATATCCGCCAGAAAACCGGAGCATCCGTGGTGGCTATCATTCGCAACGGGCAGCTGATTGCCAATCCCAAATCCAATACCAGCTTTGAAGCGGATGATCATATTGGTATCATCGGTGACGAAAACCATGTTGAAAATGCGCGAATATTAATTCTTGGGGATGACTGATAATTGACCGGGCGTTTTACCTAAAAACTAAAACGCCCGGTGATATTCTCTTAATATTTCAGCTTGAAAAGGCTGTTAAAACGCGCGCAAGGTGCCGTGCGGCTTTTAAATATAAGTCGATGCGAATATTTTCATTGGGAGCGTGTTCTTGCGCTTCCGGGTGCCCCAGTCCGGCGGACACAATCGGAATTTTTAACTTATTTATAAATAAAGCGTTTGGCCCCGAACCACCAATCATTGGTTGGATGATCATCGGCGACCCGTAAACATCCCGGGCCGTTTCGACCATTAATTGTACAAAAGCATCATCCGGGTCTGTTCGTCCGGCCGGCTCCCCGCCTAAATTTGTTATTTCGATATCCGTGAAACCCTCCCGATCCAGGTGTTCACGCAGTAATTTAATAATCTCATCCGGGTCTTGATCCGGCACAAGGCGAAAATCGACTTTTGCTTTTGCCAGTGCCGGTAATACGGTTTTTGAACCCGGCCCCTGGTATCCCGATGTTAAACCACAAATTGTACAGGTAGGCTCAAACACTTCGGCTACGCGCAAATCAAGACCGTCGGTTAACCCATTGATAAACTGCCTTAATCCAAATCTCGATTTATATTCCTCGGATGTCTCGGGGAGTTGAGATATTAAATCAAGGTCCCGCCGGGTCGGTTTTTGAACTTTATCATAAAAACCGGCGATGCGTATTTTTTCATCAGGGCCTTTAAGGCTGTTTAACGCCCAGACCAGCCGCCAGGCCGCATTTTCAAAAATAGAGCCTCCCAGGCCTGAATGCACATCCTGGTTCGCCGTTTTGGCACTTAATTCAACATAAATCAATCCGCGTAATCCCAGTGCTTGTAAAGGCTGATCCTGCGAATTTATATCGCCAAATTCCCAGATGCAGGCATCCGCTTTTAACATATCGGCATATTGATCCATGAACCCGGCCAGGTGCGGACTGCCAATTTCTTCTTCACCTTCCAGCACAAATTTTACATTACACGGTAATTCACCTTCCTGTGCCAGGAAGGCATCCAACGTGAGCAGCCGGTAGGTAAAATGACCTTTATCATCATTGACTCCGCGCGCAACCATGACATTGCCATCGCGTGAAGGTTCAAAGGGCGGCGTATGCCATAACTCCAGCGGTTCCGGGGGCTGCACATCATAATGGTTGTAAAATAATAACGTTTTATTGGAACGTCCTTTTTTTTCAGCCACAATCACCGGGGCGCCGGGTGTCGTGATCAACTGCACCTCAAAACCACGTTTTTCCAGCGATTGAACAACCAGGTTGGCGCATTCAATTAATCCAAAATTAATGGCCGAAACGCTGGGCTGTTTGCATAAAACAGCCAGTTCATTTAAGCTTTCTTCAAGATGCGCCTCGATATAATGATCTATTTTTTGAATATCAGCCATGTTCAATTCCTTGTTTAGCCCCGTTTGATTACCGGCCCAATAAAGCCTCAATCCGGGTTATGACCATTTCCAATGCCACCTCGTTATACCCCCCCTCAGGAATAATCACATCGGCATAACGTTTCGAGGGTTCCACAAAATCAAGATGCATCGGTCTTACCGTATTAAGATATTGTTTCACAACGGATTCGGTAGTGCGATTTCTTTCAGATATATCACGCGTCAGTCGTCTGATAAATCGAATATCGGCATCCGTGTCGACAAAAATTTTAACATCAAAAAGTTCACGTAATTTGGGTTCGGCAAATATTAATATTCCTTCAACCAATATTACCCCTTGAGGTTCCACTTTAATGGTCTGTTCGGTTCGCGTGTCCGTCGTGAAGTCATACACCGGTAAATAGATGGCCTGCCAGTTTTTTAAGGCAATGATATGTTCGATCATTAATTCTGTTTCAAGCGAATCGGGATGATCAAAATTTATCATCTTCCTTTGCAGCGGCGGCAAATGGCGTAAATCTCGATAATAGGCATCATGTTGAATAAAGGCAATTCGATGTGCGCCGACTTTATCCAGAATGGACCTGGCAACGGTTGTTTTTCCCGAACCGGACCCGCCGGCTATTCCAATAACAATAGGATTTGTTGTGGTCATATAATTTAATTATAAATCAGACTGTGAGGGTAAATGATAAAACCCTGCCCGGAAATGCTCGTCCGGACAGGGTTAAAAACGAATTTTTTCTATTGCGGTTTTTGGTCTTTTTTCTTTCTAAAATAGGCTCGCAAGCCGACCGCCCGTTCCGTACCGTTCATCAAACGGGTTATGTTTGGGCGCAGGGCCCACATTAACAACGCCAGGCTGCCTATTCCATAAAAAACGTAAGCCCAGGGCAGGTAACCGTTTACAGCCATATAAGCAAAAACGATAATGGAACCCGCCGCAATAGCCAGAGTCGCAACCGATGCATAACCGACCACAAAAAATGCAACAATTGCAAAAGGAAGGATAAACAACAGTGCTCCCGGATAAATTCCGGCGGCGCCGCCCAGGCAGGTCGAGCCGCCCGCCCCACCGCGTAAACGCCACTGACCGGTCGAGCTTTTTTCGATCATAAATATGGAATAGTTATGTCCGGTGATAGCCAGTAGGGCAGCAAAAACTTGCACCCAGGCATTACCCGCCGGGAAAAAAGCCAGGGTAATCCAGGTAGCTGCAATGCCCTTCAAAACGTCCAATATCACCGTAATGATTCCGGCCGGGTACCCTGCCGCTCGCATTACATTGGTTCCCCCCGTTCGACCACTTTCGATCTTTCTTACATCTTTTCCCGTAAATAGGCGCGCCACCAAAAGCCCATCGGGAATTGAACCTACCAGATAAGAAATAATTAATACCGCAACTGTTGAAATAATCGTCATAAATCCTCTCTCCGAATTGTGAACACTTAAAGATAAAAATAGTTACTTTAAGACTTCAAGCGCTTCTTCCTCGACCAAACCCTCATTAACCCAAAACGCTTTCACCTGCCAGCCCGATTCGTTTGGTGCACAGATAAACATGGCAATTTCCGGGTAAACCTGGCTGATGATGTCGGTATTCGATGGATAGGCCTCTCCCTCGGGATGGGAATGGTAAATTCCCAGCCAGGTTTGACGCTTTTCCTCCATCTCCTGCATTTTATTTAATTGTTCCAGACCATCCATTTTAAATGATTTTGTCTGGTGTTGTATATTTTCAACAGGCAATATATTTTCAACTATTCCCTCCGATGTACCGGTCAAAAACCCACAGGCTTCCTCTGGAAGGTGTTGAACGACCTCATTAATTAATTGATCCAATAACGCCTGAGGCAAAGCGATTTTTATTCTCATTACAATTTAATGGTTAAGCCAAGCATCCAGAGTGTTAAAAACACAAGCGCCGGTTCAATCCAGAACCATTGTTGATATTGTTTTTCTTCATACTGTCCTGCAAAGCTGATTAACACATACGCGGGTCCCAACAAAAGCAAACCATAATTTAATGGGGCTACCGGCAGGTAATGGAATCCGATGGTGAACTGTCCAACGACAAGACCGATCAGAATAGCCCAGGTAAAACGCCAGCGGCGGTCCAGGCGCAAATAAAGCGTGCGCAGACTGACCAGGCCAATCGAAACAAACAACACCGGCAGGACCACATATAAACGAAATCCGGCCGCTCGTACCGCTACGGATAAAAACAAAAAAGCGGCGAAAGAAACCGCTACAAGAGCCGATGTAGCCAGGGCATAAAAACGGTCCGAAAAATCAACCACAACATACTCGGCGATAAACACGATGATCAACAACAGACCACCCAGTGTAAAAACCGCCCACCACTGTATACCGACTTCCAGGGTTCGTAATGGAAAACCGATCATCCAGGCCAACAATGCCGGTAAAATCAAATGTTGAACTGCCTCGCCGCCTTCCAACTCAGGGCGAGATTTTAACAGCCAGTCCATGCCAAAAGCGGCTAATGCCGCCACCAGAAAAGAAACGATGGTTGAAAAATCGAGTTTAAAATCAAACACTACGCCAGGCAAAGGCAGGCTGAAACCCTGTTCCGGAATTTTGATAAAGGGAGTTACCGCATAAGCCAGCAAAATCACTGCCACCAATACGCTTAATTGGTTCGTTTTTGGTAAATGAGAGGATGTATCGTTTGATTGCATCGTTACCCTGATTGTACCCATGCACGGTCATTCTGCCAAGACTGCTGATTAATGGTAAAATTATACCTTGTATGGAAACCGAACCTAAACTTACTCTTACTCCTCCGAATTTTCTTACTGCATTTAAGAATGGTTTTAATGCAGTAGCCAACCACGTGCAGATTATTATCTTCCCGATTCTGCTCGATTTAATGCTTTTATTTGGCCCGCAATTACGGGTAAAAAAGCTTCTTGAGCCTTTTCTCGATGAATTGATCAAATTTGGTCAAACATCCTCAATGGCTCAACAATTTCCCATTGCCGAACAAAACCAGGCTTTTGATGCTTTGAAAGAATATGTGGGACATATCAATATTTTTTCCATGTTAAGCACCTTTCCCATTGGCATTCCAAGCATCATGGCTCCCGGCATCGTTGAAAATCCACTCGGTTTGCCGATGGATATCAATTTTTCATCAAGTTTATCCTTATTGGCCTGTATGCTGGCTTTATATTTGCTCGGTTTATTTCTGGCCACTCTTTTTTATAACCGTTTATGCGCGCTCAGTTCAAACGCGGGGGATCGTTTTAGTTTCAAAACGCTCGCATGGCAATTCATCCAGGTGCTTTCTTTTTCGATCTGGTTGTTTTTAATCTTGTTTGTGATCATCCTGCCGGTTACCTTTATATTAAGCATCATTCAATTGTTTAGCGCGGTAATCGGTCAGATTCTTTTGTTTTTATTCGTTTTTCTGTTATTATGGTTGGGTTTTCCGCTCATATTTACCCCGCATGGAATTTTTGCATATAATCAGAATGTTTTTTCGGCCGCCTTTACCAGTTATCGATTGGTACGCTTCGCCCTGCCAAATTCCAGCCTGTTTATATCCATCGTCATCCTTCTTTACCTGGGGTCATTAGGTTTATGGTTTATTCCTCCGGAAAATTCATGGTTGATTCTGGCCGGGATTGTTGGCCACGCCTTCCTCTTTTCAGGATTACTGGTCTCTACCTTTTATTATTACCGCGGCAGCATCAACTGGATGCGTGAATTATTTAAACGTTCAGCGCAGCCGCCCGTTCGAACGATATAACCGGGAAAAAATAGAATACAGGTGCTCATGGATAAAGTAATAGATACGACTCCTTCAACAACATCTTATACCGCTTCAAACATCCAGGTTCTGGAAGGTCTTGAAGCAGTTCGCCGCCGCCCTGGCATGTATGTGGGCGGAACGGATCAAAAAGCGCTTCACCACCTCGTTTACGAAGTAGTGGATAACTCAATCGACGAAGCGCTCGCCGGTTCTTGTAACAAAATCACCATCATCATTCACGCCGACAGCTCCGTCAGCGTTGAAGATAATGGCCGCGGTATCCCGGTGGATATGCACCCTGAAAAAAAACGTCCTGCTCTTGAAGTAGTTATGACCACCCTGCATGCCGGCGGCAAATTCGGCAGCGGCAGTTACAAAGTTTCCGGTGGTTTACACGGCGTGGGTGTTTCTGCTGTAAATGCCCTTTCGGAATGGTGCGAGGTAAATGTCCGCCGCAATGGCAAGGTTTACGCCCAGCGATATGAGCGTGGCATTCCTGTTACCCCGGTGGATGTGATCGGCGAATGTGACGAAAACCAGACCGGCACCACCACAACCTGGCGTTTCGACACCGAAATTTTCGGCAATGAATTGGATTATCGTTTTGAAGTCCTTTCACAGCGTTTCCGTGAAATGGCTTTTGTCACCCGCAAAGTTTTAATTCGTATGTTGGATGAACGCAGCGGCCGCGAAACCAATTTTTATTTCGACGGCGGTATTCAATCTTTTGTGCGTTATCTCAACCGCAGCCGCCAGAAACTGCACCCGGTTGTGTACGTTGAAAAAGAAATTGACGGCATTGGCGTGGAAGCCGCCATTCAATACACCGATTCATACGCCGAATCAGTGCATTCGTTTGCCAACACCATTAACACCATTGACGGTGGCACACATCTCACCGGATTGCGCATCGCCGTGACGCGTGTCATCAACGATTACGCCCGCCGTAACAACCTGCTTAAAGAAGCCGATGCTAATTTCAGCGGTGACGACACCCGCGAGGGCATGACTGCCATCGTATCCATCAAACATCCCGATCCGCAGTTTGAAAGCCAGACAAAAGTAAAATTAATGAATCCCGAGGTACAGACCTATACCCAACAGGCCATTGGTGATGTTTTTGCCATGTACCTTGAAGAAAACCCCGCCGAAGCGCGTATTATTGTTCAAAAATGTCTCACATCTGCCCGCGCCCGTGACGCAGCCCGAAAAGCTCGCGATCTAATTATTCGTAAATCAGCTCTTGAAACCATGACCTTGCCTGGCAAATTGGCCGATTGTTCCAGTCGCGACGCCAGCAAAAGCGAACTTTATATCGTTGAGGGCGACAGTGCAGGCGGCTCGGCCAAACAAGGCCGCGATCGTGGTTTTCAAGCCATTTTACCGCTGCGTGG
>JAJTBH010000166.1 GCA_021287005.1 Anaerolineae bacterium | reverse complement strand
CTATAACAGATAAAAAAACAGGCCTGTCTGACAGGCCTGTTGATATATTTTCTTAATCCCACTTAAGCATTTTCTGGCGAACGTCGCCCCATTTTAAGGCATCGGCAATGGCCTGTTCAATGGGTAATTCAGCCTTCCATTTTAACCAGGCTTCGGCCCGGTAGGCACTGGCATAGGCTCCGGCAACATCGCCGGGGCGGGGTTGGGCGTCCACTTTATTAATCGGCTTGCCCCACACTTTTTCAAATGCGTTTACCAGTTCACGGACGGTAACGCCGTACCCGGTGCCCAGGTTGATGACCAGGTAATTATCGGCCGGATTGCCGGCGCGCTTAAACACACCGTCAAAATCGGTTACCGCTTTAACATGTGCACGCGCCAGGTCCCAGACATGGATGTAATCGCGAATGCCGGTGCCGTCGCGGGTTTCATATTGGGTGCCGGTAATCTGAAAATTGGCCTGGCGTCCCTGTGCGGTTTCAACCAGTTTGCCGACGATGTGGGAAGGCTCTTTCACATGAATGCCGGAGCGCATTTGCGGGTCGGCGCCGATGGGGTTGAAATAACGCAGTGCAATACCCTGCATGCCGTAAGCGCGGCAAAAATCCTGTAAAACCCATTCCATCATGGCCTTGGTGCGGGCATAGGGATTGGTTGGTTTTAAAGGGGCTTCTTCAGTGACCATGAAACCGGGTACGACATCATAAATGGAAGCGGAAGAACTGAATACCACTCGTTTGGCGCCCAGGCGGTTAAGGGTCTTAAACAGATCGAGAGATTTACAAACATTCTCACGATAATAATCGTAAGGCATGGAAACGGATTCGGGGATGACGATCAAAGCGGCACAGTGAATGGTGGCGCGAATGTCGGGGTGTTCGTGGAAGATGGTTTCAAGCACTTCGGTATTGCTGATGTCGGCATGGTAAAAAATGCGGTTCTTTGTAAACTCGGCTCGACCGGTGACCAGTGAATCGAGAATGATGGGTGTGTGGCCGGAATCTTCAAGAGCCGAGCAGATGGTACTGCCAATGTATCCGGCTCCACCGGTGATCAGGTATTTCATGTGTTTTACTCCTTTATTCCATGTCAATGGTTATTAATCAGGTTAGCAAGTTAACTGAGTGATAAATATTGTCTACTATTTTAGCAGTAATTAAGCCCACTTGAAAAGTTCAATTTTGTGGAATGTGTGCAATATTTATGGATTGCAGTGCAAAACGAGTGCAATGGCGGTGCAAACTTGGTGCTGATGTCCGCTTTTTGGCCGCTCGATGGCTATTTACTATTTGACTTTTGTTTTGATTATTTGTAGTATAACGCATAGGCTTATTCAAGGTGAATAGTGCCGTTACAATAAAAAAGGAGAAAGACAAGATGAAGAAGTCGTATCGTGCTGTATCATTCGTCGTGGCTCTGGTTGTTATTGCCAGCATGCTGCTGGTTGCGTGCCAGCCTGCCCCGACTGCCGCTCCGGCCGCTCCTGCTGCTCCGGCTGCTCCCGCTGCAGAAGAAGCTGCCCCCGCTGCTCCCGCCGCCGCTGCCCCTGCGGATTTATCCGCCGGTGTAGCTGTTTACAAATTTGATGATACCTTCATGACTGCTGTCCGCAACAGCATTACCAAAGAAGCTGAAGGCAAGATTAAAGTCGAGATGGTTGACAGCCAGAACGCTCAGGCTACCCAGAACGACCAGGTTGACCTGTTCATCTCCAAAAAGGTTTCCGCCATGGCGATCAACCCCGTCGACCGCACCGCTGCCGGTGTGATCCTCGACAAAGCCAAGACCGCCGGTATCCCGATTGTATTCTTCAATCGCGAACCCCTGCCCGAAGATATGGCTAAATGGGACAAAGTCTACTACGTAGGCGCAGTTGCCAAACAGTCAGGCGAAATGGAAGGTAAACTGCTGGCCGAATGGTGGCAGGCTCATCCCGAAGCTGACCTGAACAAAGACAACGTCATGCAGTATGTTATGCTCAAGGGCGAACCCGGACATCAGGATGCTGAATTACGCACCGAATGGTCGATCAAAGCCATTGAAGCTGCCGGCATCAAAGTCGAAAAAGTTGCCGAAGACACCGGTATGTGGGATCGTGTGAAGGGTCAGGAAAAAATGGCTGCCTTCATTGCCGCCCATAGCGATATCGAAGCCGTCCTGGCCAACAATGACGACATGGCCCTGGGCGCTATCGAAGCTTTGAAAGCTGCCGGATACTTTGGCGCTGACAAAAAATTCATGCCCGTGGTGGGTGTGGATGCGACTGCCCCGGCTCTGGCTGCTCTGAAAGACGGCACCCTGCTCGGTACCGTTCTGAACGATGCTGTCAACCAGGGTAAAGCCACCCTCATGTTAGCTTATGTTCTGGCCAAGGGCGAAACCCCCACTGATGCCAACATCGGCTACAAAATCACCGACGGTAAATACGTCTGGGTTGATTACAAACCGATCACCCTCGATAACATCGGTGAAGCCACCGGCGAAGAACCCGCCGCTGCTCCTGCCGCCGCCGCTCCCGCTGATGCCACCCCCGTTGATGGCACCGCCGGTGTAGCTGTTTACAAATTTGATGATACCTTCATGACCGCTGTCCGCAACAGCATTACCAAAGAAGCTGAAGGCAAGATCAAAGTTGATATGGTTGACAGCCAGAACGCTCAGGCTACCCAGAACGACCAGGTTGACCTGTTCGTCTCCAAGGGTGTCAAAGTTATGGCGATCAACCCCGTCGACCGCACCGCTGCCGGTGTGATCCTCGACAAAGCCAAGACCGCCGGTATCCCGATTGTATTCTTCAATCGCGAACCCCTGCCCGAAGATATGGCTAAATGGGACAAAGTCTACTACGTAGGCGCAGTTGCCAAACAGTCAGGCGAAATGGAAGGTAAACTGCTGGCCGAATGGTGGCAGGCTCATCCCGAAGCTGACCTGAACAAAGACAACGTCATGCAGTATGTTATGCTCAAGGGCGAACCCGGACATCAGGATGCTGAATTACGCACCGAATGGTCGATCAAAGCCATTGAAGCTGCCGGCATCAAAGTCGAAAAAGTTGCCGAAGACACCGGTATGTGGGATCGTGTGAAGGGTCAGGAAAAAATGGCTGCCTTCATTGCCGCCCATAGCGATATCGAAGCCGTCCTGGCCAACAATGACGACATGGCCCTGGGCGCTATCGAAGCTTTGAAAGCTGCCGGATACTTTGGCGCTGACAAAAAATTCATGCCCGTGGTGGGTGTGGATGCGACTGCCCCGGCTCTGGCTGCTCTGAAAGACGGCACCCTGCTCGGTACCGTTCTGAACGATGCTGTCAACCAGGGTAAAGCCACCCTCATGTTAGCTTATGTTCTGGCCAAGGGCGAAACCCCCACTGATGCCAACATCGGCTACAAAATCACCGACGGTAAATACGTCTGGGTTGATTACAAACCGATCACCCTCGACAATATTGCCGACGCTGAATAAGATTTTTTAGCAACACATTCATCGGGGGTGCGGGTCAAACACCGCACCCCCATTTCTCGCACTTATCAAGTAAATACCGGTCTGTTTTAATATCCCGTTTTTATGCTATAAATAAATAGATGTGAAAAAGGAAAGTTAAGATTCCTGTTGCGAGAAGCCCTAAAGGATAAATACAGGTGATGTAATGAGTGAAGAAAACCAATACATACTGGAGATGCGTAACATTACAAAAACATTTCCAGGCGTTAAAGCACTGGATAATGTTAACCTTCTGGTAAGGCCGGGAACGGTGCACGCTTTAATGGGGGAAAACGGCGCTGGAAAATCGACATTAATGAAATGTCTCTTTGGCTTGTATTCACCCGATTCCGGAGAGGTTTTTTTTGACGGGAAACAGGTGGTGCTTGAAAACCCCAAACAAGCGCTTGATCATGGGATTTCGATGATCCATCAAGAACTGCACCCCGTGCCATACCGAAGTGTCATGGAAAACATCTGGTTGGGTCGTTATCCGCAAATTCATGTGGGCCCCTTAAGTTTTGTGGATGACAAAAAGATGTTTAATGACACCCAAACCCTCATGGAGAATTTGAGTATGGATATCAGCCCGCGCACCCGGGTGGCTGATATGTCAGTATCCAAGATTCAGTCCATGGAAATTGCCAAGGCGGTTTCGTATAACGCCAAAATCATTATTATGGATGAACCCACGTCTTCGTTGACCGAACGTGAAGTGGAGCACCTCTTCCGTATCATTCGGGATTTAAAAGCCAAGGGCGTGGCGATCATTTATATCTCCCATAAAATCGAAGAAATTTTACAGATTGCCGATGAAGTCACCATCATGCGTGATGGTATGCAAGTCGGAACCTGGAAGTCATCTGAATTAACCAACGACCTGATCATCAATCGTATGGTCGGGCGTGAACTGACCCATCGTTTTCCTCCCAAAGATAATATTCCTTCGGATGTTTTGATGCACGTTGAGGGTTTGTCATCGCCTCACGCAAAATCGTTTAAAGATGTCACGTTTGAATTACGCCGCGGTGAGATTCTGGGCATTGGCGGCCTGGTGGGCGCACAGCGCACCGAACTGGTGGAAGCTTTATTCGGTTTACGTTCGGTTGAGGCGGGAAAAATTTTAATAAATGGAAAAGAAACCAAAATTCATTCCCCGATCGATGCCAAAAACAAGGGCGTTGCATTATTAACCGAAGAACGCCGTGTAACCGGCATTATTCCCGTTCTGTCTGTTTTCGATAATACCATCGTCGCCAATTTACGCCGTTATTCAAATTCCATTGGGTTTGTGGATGAGCGTAAAGGCCGCGAAGATGTAGATAATAATATTCAGTTATTGCATGTAAAAACACCCTCCGTCAAAACAAAAATCGCCAACCTGTCGGGCGGTAATCAGCAAAAAGTGCTGTTTGCACGCTGGCTGTTGACCGAGCCGGATATCCTTATTCTGGATGAGCCGACGCGTGGTATTGATGTGGGCGCCAAATATGAAATTTATTCAATTATTATTGATCTTGCGAAGCGCGGCAAAGGAATCATTATGATTTCTTCAGAAATGCCGGAGCTGCTGGGTGTTTCGGATCGCATTATGGTCATGTGCATGGGGCGTATGACCGGTATTCTTTCGCGTGAAGAAGCCAATCAGGAGCAAATCATGCGGTTAGCAACTCAATTCATGTAAGCAGTGGAGAAGAATTTATGAAAGCTTTTGATCAAAAATCGATCCGCAAGTTCGCCATGGAAAACGCCATTTACATCGTGTTGGTGCTCCTGGTGCTTGGCATTGCTTTTCAAAACCCCGCGTTTTTATCGCTTAACAATTTGCGTAATGTATTAATTCAATCTTCAACCCGTATTATTATCGCCCTGGGTGTTGGCGGTATTTTAATTACCATGGGCACCGATCTTTCTGCCGGTCGCCAGGTGGGTCTGGCGGCGGTGGTGTCGGCTTCAATGATGCAGACTCTGGAATACAGCCGCCGTTTTTATCCCGATCTGCCCCTGATTCCGCTGTTTGTGCCGATTTTATTGTGCATTTTCATCGGTATCATTCTGGGATTTTTCAATGGTGTGATTGTTTCAAAATTAAACGTGCCACCCTTTATCGCCACTCTGGGTACCATGGTGATTATTTATGGTATGAACTCGATTTATTTTGCCACCGAACCGAATAACTCACAACCGATTGGCGGTTTGAGACCCGATTTTACCCTGATGGGAACGGGTGCGATTACGGCATTGGATGGAAAAATTTCGATCCCATATATTGTTTTAATCGCATTGGCCGTGGCTGTGCTGGTTTGGGTGTTGTTTAATAAAACCACCATGGGCAAAAGTATTTATGCCATTGGCGGCAACCCGCAGGCAGCCAGAGTGTCAGGTATTAATGTCACCCGTACCCTGATTTTTGTATACTCTTTTGCCGGCGCTTTATACGCCCTGGCAGGTGTGCTCGAAGCAGCCCGCACCGGCGGCGCCACCAACAACTATGGTAACATGTATGAGTTGGATGCCATTGCGGCGGCTGTGGTGGGTGGTGTTTCGGTCTCGGGCGGTATCGGTAATGTGCCGGGTATTGTGGCCGGTGTGTTGATCTTTACAGTGATCAACTACGGTTTGACCTTCATCGGCGTTAACCCTTACTGGCAGCAGATCGTCAAAGGTTTAATCATTGTCTTTGCCGTGGCCTTTGACCTTGCCAAATACTACGTCAAGAAATAAATTATCTTTCCGGTTTTTAGATGAATCGCAGAGCGCCTCAATTTTGAGGCGCTCTGCTTTTTTCCTGTGGGAGAATTAGGAGGGATATATTAAATGTTTTGTTATCGCGGCTGCGACCAGCGGGGTGGTTACAAGCTCAGCCACCGGGGGGCAAACCCAACCGGCGGTTTATTCATACCGCAGCGCTTCCACGGGGGCCAGGCTGGCGGCGCGGTTGGCCGGGTAAATGCCAAAAAACAGACCGACTACCGTCGAAAATACGGTTGCCATGGCGATGGCCGAAAGGCCCACCACCGGGTTAAACGGCGTACCGGCTGCCGCAGCGATTTTACCGATGATAAAAGCCAGAAGCCAGCCCAATATAATGCCGATGATGCCGCCCAGCAAACTGAGCAGGGATGATTCAGTTAAAAACTGGATCAAAATATCGCGTTTGCGCGCGCCCAGCGCCTTACGCAGCCCGATTTCGCGGGTACGTTCGGTAACAGACACCAGCATGATATTCATGATGCCGATGCCGCCCACCAACAGCGAAATGCCGGCCACACCGCCCAGGAAAATGGTGAAAACCCCGGTGATGCTCTGCACGGTTGAAACAATATCCTTTTGCGACATTACCGTAAAATCATCCGGGCCGATGGTGATGCGGTGACGCGAGCGTAATATCTGGGTAATTTCTTCCACGGCAGCATTTACCGAATCGGCATCCAACGCCTGCATATAAACCACATCCACTTTATTGTTTTCGCGGCGAATCAGGCGCGATTGTGCGGTATTAAAAGGCACCAGAATGATATTATCCTGGCTGCCCATAGCGCCGCCGCCTTTGGGGGTTAACAGGCCGATAATACGGAAGGGTTGACCTTCAATGCGAATGGTTTGCCCGACCACGCCTTCGGTCGTGTCAAAAAGATTTTTGGCCGTATCCACGCCGATCAACGCCACCGAGGCATTGCCGGTAAGATGATCGGCGTTAATGAGTTCGCCCTCACTGACCGTATAATTACGCATGCTCAAAAATTCGGGCGTGATGCCGTTAATCGTCACCTGGCGTTGTTCTTTGCTATAAGTTACATTTAATGTTGCCTGTAAAACCGGGGCAACCTCAACAATCGATGGCGCAAGAAATGGGTCTTTAAGCGCATTGGCATCGGCCATGGTGAACGGTTTGGGGTTGCGTACCGTTTCCTGGTTGTTGCGCCCGATGACAAAAATTAGATTGCTGCCAATGTCATTGATCGAACCGGTAATGGTGTTTTGCGCGCCTTCACCCACTGCAAGCATGGCAATCACCGCCGCCACACCGATCACAATACCCAGAATGGTCAGGGCGGAGCGCATTTTGTTTGAGTTTAAACTTTCCAACGCTTCCAGAACTACCTGAGCGATTTGCATGTTAAGCCTCCGTATCCACGCGACCGTCGCGAATGCGCAGCACACGTTCGGCCTGTTCGCCAATGCGCGGGTCATGCGTCACCAGGATCACGGTCGTACCCAGGTCTTTGTTTAAATTGAGGATTAATTCCATGATTTCCTTGCCCGATTTTGAATCGAGATTGCCGGTGGGTTCATCGGCCATCAAAATAGCCGGGTCGTTCACCAGGGCGCGCGCAATGGCCACGCGCTGCTGCTGGCCGCCGGAAAGTTCGGTCGGTTTGTGGTGAACGCGATCCCCCAGGCCAACCGCTTCCAGCGCTTTGCGCGCCCGTTCGACGCTGCCGCCGACTACGCCCGCATAACGCATGGGTAACTGCACGTTCGCCAGGGCTGTGGAGCGTGGCAGCAGCATAAATTTTTGAAAAACAAACCCCACCTTACGGTTGCGGATGGAGGCGAGTTGATCTTCGGATAGGTTAAAAACTTTTTCGCCATCCAAAATATAATCGCCACTGCTGGGCAGGTCGAGGCAGCCCAGAATGTTCATCAGGGTCGATTTGCCCGAACCGGAGGGGCCCATAATGGCCAGCACTTCGCCGCGCTGCACCGTGAAAC
>JAJTBH010000165.1 GCA_021287005.1 Anaerolineae bacterium | reverse complement strand
CCGCAGCAGTTGGCCGACATCGCCGTGACCACTGCCCGCAGTATTAAAAACCTGATGGGCTGGCAGCCGCGGGTGGCCCTGTTGTCTTTTTCAACCAGAGGCAGCGCCAGTCACCCGCTGGTGGATAAGGTTAACCAGGCATTGGCGCTGGCGCAGGCCAAAGATCCGGCGCTGCTGGTGGATGGCGAGATGCAGGCCGATGCCGCCCTGGTGCCGGCCGTTGCAGACAAAAAAGTCGGCGAGGGCAGCCCGGTGGCCGGAAAAGCCAACATTCTCATCTTCCCCGATTTAAACGCCGCCAACATTTCCAGCAAACTGGTGCAGCGCCTGGCCAATGCCCATGCCTATGGCCCCATTTTGCAGGGTTTTCAACAACCGGTCAGCGACCTTTCACGCGGGGCAAGCGTTGAAGACGTTTTTGGCGCTTCGATTATTTTATCAGCAGGAGTTTAATCATGTTGGCTTTAACCATTAACTGCGGCAGTTCGTCGGTAAAATACAGCCTCTTTTCGCAGGATGAAAACGGCGAGTTAAACATGCTCGCCAGAGGTCTGGTTTCGGAACTGGGTAAGGAAAACTCTGCCATTAAATATGTGACGGATAAAAACACCATCACCGCAGCCCTGGACCGGCCCGGTTATCGCGAGGCGCTTGAGGCGGCCATAACCACCCTGGTGCATCCGCAATTCGGCAAACTTAAAGATATTGGCGAGATCAATGTGGTCGGTCACCGCGCCGTACATGGCGGCGATAAATTTACCGGCTCGGTGTTGATCGACGATGAAGTTATCGGCAAGATGGAACAGTGCATCGACCTGGCGCCCATTCACAACCCTGCCAACCTTGAAGGCATTCGCCAGGCACGTTCACTGCTGCCGCACACGCCCCAGGTGGCCGTTTTTGACACGGCTTTCCACCAGAGCATCCCCATGCACGCGCGGGTGTATGCCCTGCCTTATGAATATTATGAACAATATGGCATTCGCAAATTCGGTTTCCACGGCACCTCCTGTAATTATGCCAGCCAGCAGGTCTGTCACCTGGCCGGGCGGGCGCTGGCGGAGAGCCGCATAATCATCTGCCACCTGGGCAACGGCGTATCCGTGACAGCCGTCGACCGCGGCCAGTCGGTGGATACCAGCCTGGGTTATACCTCGGTGGGCGGCGTTATGATGGGCACGCGCTGCGGCGACCTGGACCCCGGCGTTTTGCTGGCAATTATGAAAGAGTTTAACTTGAGCGTTAAAGAGGCCGATAATTTGCTGCACCACCAATCGGGTTTGCTGGGTGTTTCGGGGGTGAGCAACGACATGCAGACCATCACCCAACTGGCGCTTGAGGGCAACCCGCGCTGCCGCCTGGCGGTGGAGATGTTTGCCTATTACCTGACCAAATACATCGGCGCTTACGCTGCCGTGATGGGTGGCATTGATATGCTGGTGTTCACCGGCGGCATCGGTGAAAACTCGGCCTGGGTGCGTTCACTGGCAGTTAACAAACTGGAATTTCTGGGGATTAAAATCGATGCGCAGCGCAACCTGGCTGACCTGGCCGAGGATGCAATCATCAGCCCCGACGATTCCCCCGTGCTGGTGGCGGTGATTAAAGCCAATGAAGAAAAGATGATCGCGCGTGAATCCGTGACCATTTTGGAAGCTTTGCGCGTCCCGGCCGGTTTTTCGGGGGTGGCGTGTTAAAAATCGGGATCGATCTGGTGAATATGGACGAAATGGCCGAGACTCTCGAGCGTGCCGGCGATGTTTTTTTGCGGCGCGTTTATTCACAGCGCGAGATTGAGCGGGCGGCCTTTTGCACCAACCCCACGGCTTATTATGCCGGCGCTTTTGCCGCCAAGGAGGCCGTGTTTAAAGCCTTGACGTTGGATTGGCAAGACGGAATCAATCTGTATGAGATTGAGGTTTTCCGCGGCAGCCGCGGCGAGGCGCTGCTGGAGCTTTCGGGTGCGGTTAAGGCCGCGGCGGAAGCCGGCGGGGTGTATGAGCTTTGTTTGAGCATTTCATATGAGCGCCACATGGCGGTGGCGGCGGTGGTGTATCAGGCCGGCTGAGGGGGGCACCCCCCTTTATCCCCCCGTTTTTGTGGCCAAAAACAGGGGGAGGATAAACACGCCGACCGCAGCGGTTGAGAATGCAGGCCGCAAACCGATGGGTTGAATCTCTTGAGTTGTGCTTTGGACGGGTATCTCTCGCGCAGAACGATTCAACCACATCCTTCAAAACCGCTGACGGGGCACCCCCCTTTATCCCCCCGTTTTTGTGCCAAAAACAGGGGGAGGATAAACACGCCGACCGCAGCGGTGGAATGAATGTTAAACAAATCGGTTGGTAATCCAAAAATCAGGTAAACTATAAAAAACTACTTTTAATGAAGGTACTTAAGCGCGGTCTGCGTGAGATCATCCGTATGTATAAAGACCGTTGGTTTAACCCCTTACCTGAAGGATGGATATAAATGAATATTTACGAACAACGTTCCAGAGACAGCTACAACCAGAAGGCGGATCATTACGACGAATCGCCGGAGGGCGTTTATACCGAGCGCTTTAAGCAATTATTGTTAAAAGAGGTACGTTTTCCGCAGGGCGGCCGCGTGTTGGATGTGGCCTGCGGCAACGGCCGTTTATTACAAAGACTGTCGTTAACCCGCAGTATGGCGGGTTACGGGGTGGATATTTCGGAAAGGATGGTGGCAAATGCCGTGCGGATGAACCCCACGATGGTTTTTAAGACGGCCGGCTGCGCCGCCCTGCCCTTCGAAAATGATTTTTTTGACGCGCTGACGGTGTGCGCCGCCTTCCATCATTTTCCGGATGTGACCGCTTTTGCCGGGGAGGCGCGGCGGGTGTTAAAGCCCGGCGGACGGTTATACATTGCCGATGTTTATTACCCGGATTGGCTGCGAATAATCTGTAACCCGTTTGTGAAATTTTCGCCGGCCGGCGACGTGAAGTTTTATGCACCGCGCGAGGTTCAAGACCTGCTTTCGAAGGCGGGTTTTGCCAACGAATCATTGTTAATTGAAGGCACTATTCAGCTTTTAAGCAGCCGGAAAGTATAAAACCGGATTCCGGCTGTTTCCGCGAGAGGAATCTGTTAAACAGGGCATTGGTAAACAGGTTTCTCTCGCCGGTATTGGTTAAAAAGGTGCGGGGGTGGTCAATGGATGGAGTCCGGCCGGTTTAAAAAACGCATGGTTGTTTAGGTTTCAGATAAATACCCCGATTTTCCCTTGACAAGGGGTAAAAAAGGTTTAGAATTGTTTTTGAATGTAATTCAAATTTAAATTCAAAATATGATTCAAATAGGAAGATCATCATGAAACCCATTATAATTTTAACAGTCGAGATAATTGTGTCAGCCGCGCTGGTGGCGCTGGGACTTTCGGGAAAACGCTTTTTATTCATTGAAGGCCCGCGTTCAGCCGCCATCACTCTGGCCGTGATCGGCATGTTTATCTGTTCCCTTTCCGTGGGGCGGTTTATCAATGCCTCGCCCGCCCATCCTTTATCCATCCTGGGATATATCATCGGGGCGCTGGGACTGCTGGCGCTGTTGACCCAGATTTTCGGCTGGTCGCTTCCTTATCTTGCCGACGGGCGCACGGCTTTGATTTTTGTGGCATTGGCCCTGGTAAGTAAGGGTATTATTGCGCGATTTTTCTTTTTATTATCCAAATAAACGGGAGAAAAACACCTTTTTATGCGAAAAAACATAAAGGAAGAAATTATTGAAGCAACCATTCAATTGATTGAAGAAAAGGGCAGCGACACCGACAGCATCACCATCAGCGAGATTTGCAGCCGGGTGAAGGTGGGCGTGGGCCTGGTGAATTATCACTTTCAGACCAAAGAAAACCTCATTCGCCAGTGTGTGCAGACCATGATCGGCCGGGTTATCACCCAGACCCGGCCGCTGCACGCGTCGCTGGCCGCAATGTCGAACGAGGATAAACTGCGCGCGATGTTAAAATCGACCGCGACTTTTCTGGCGGCCAACGAAAACCTTTCGCGCATTTCCATTCAGACCGACCTTGAAAACGATCAGCTTCAGGATAATACACGCCAGACGGCGGATGCCTATTGGCCGATCTTCCGCGCGGCCGTTCCAGCCGAGATGGACGAGCGCGAAGCGCGCCGCCGCCTGTATATGATTATCTTTTCGATCCAGGCCGTGTTTATGCGTCGTAAGTTGTACCAGATGGAAACCGGCATCGATTATACCGACAAAACCCAGCGCGATAAACTGGTGGATGATGTTGTCGACCGTGCGCTTAAGTGAGCGCGGTGGGGGGCTTTAATATTCCGGCAATAAAGTTCAAACAGAATTCTTCCATTTGACGGATACCCGGCTCTTCAATCGGAAAATGCCCCGCGTTCTCAAGGAATAACAGTTCCCGGGGGCAGGCCAGGGCATCAAAAAAGAGCCGACTGAGCTCAAGTGCCGTCCAGCGGTCCTGCCGGGGGTGCATTAACAAAACCGGGCAGTTAAAAAAATCTTGTGGTTCAACCGGAATAGTTGGGGTCAGCAGGGATGCCACAAACTCAAGCGGCACACGCGCGCCCGAAGCGCGTTTATCGTAAAGTAAACTTTTTACCAGCGCCGGGTTGTTGGCAATGGCGTTCATATTCACCAGCCATTTCATGGGCAGTTTTACCTGCGGAAAAAGACGGGCCGCCGGATTTAATAAAACCCGGCCGGCTTTTGCGGCAGCCGGGTGGATGGCCGTACGTTCGCCGACCAACGGGATCCGCTGGTCCAGCAGGCAGGTTAACATAAGCCCTTTAACCGTTTTACAGGCAGCCGCCACCTGATAGGCAAGCATGCCGCCGGCGCTGAGCCCCAGTAAAAACAGCGGCCCGTTATCTTCATACCGCTTAATTAAATCCAGCGTGCAGTCGACCCAATCCTGATAAACGATTCTGCCCTTTACAATACTGTTGCCATACAGCGGCAGGTCGGGGCAGAGCACCCGATACCCATTACGCATAAGCGGGAGGGCCATGAAAGACAGGAGCCGGCCGTTGCCGCCCACGCCGTGCAGCATCACCCCGCTCGCTTTGGGCTGCGGCGGTTGGTAATTATCCAGGTGAATGTAACAATCCCGCCAGGCATAAAACGACTCCCGGGGCTGCTCGTCTTGTTTCAGACGGTAATTTTCGGGCAAATACTTTTGAATCAACTGCCATTGCAACTGGTCGCGATAATATTCCATCGGTGCGACTCCTTTCACTAAGGCTTTGATTAATTATAAGGTCTTATGGGCGTCAAGTCAGGGTGGAAGGCCGGCGTTGGCGAGGCAAACGTTTTTTATCGTTGGTTAATTGAGAAATTTGGCGGTTAAAAAAGATCAAAGCCGCTGGGGCTCTGATCTTTTGTTTACATCCATGCGAGATTATTAATTTTTAATCCGGACACGCGGCAAAAAAATTTATATTCCGCCCTCTTTTAAGGCCTTGGGCAGGTAGGCGTAAAATTTGGCGGCATCCACCACTTCATCCAACGGAACGTGTTCGATGATCATATGCGCATTTTTCTCATCGCCGGGGCCAAACCCGATGGAAGGGATACCGGCTTTGCCGGCCCAGTAGGTGCCGTTGGTCGAAAAATCCCAGGTGCCCAGCGGGCGATCTTCGCCCCACAGGTCTTTGATGGTTTTTAAACCGGCCTGCACCAGGGGGTGTGATTCTTCCTGGAGCCAGGGTGGGAAGTATTTGTTAACCGGGAATCTGAAACCGGTGTAAGAGGGCGTATCGTAAACCAGTTCTTCGACGAAAATTTCATTCTGAAGGTAGTCGGGAATGAGGCCTTTGATCTGGTTAACCACCTCATCGTGCGGCTCGCTCAGCGTGATGCGGCGGTCGATGTAAATTCTAAACTGGTCGGGCACCGCGTTTAAGGAAGCGGTGTTGGCGGCCACATCGGTCACTACAATGGAAGGATGCCCCTGCACGGGGTGGGCGCCCATGCCAAAACGCATGCGGCGGTCCATTTCGCGAATCAGATTGATGATGGAGATCATCTTATACACGGCGTTGTCGCCCAGATAATGCGAGGCGGCGTGTGCGGAACGGCCGGTGGCGGTGATTTGCAGTTCCACGCGGCCTTTGTGTCCGCGATAAACGTTCATTTTGGTCGGTTCGCCGATCACCACAAAATCGGGGCGCACCCGGGGGTCGGCTTCGACAAAAGAATTGGGAGCAATGCCGTCGCACCACTCTTCCATGTTGCCGAAATAATAAACCGTGTAACCGTCCAGCAGACCCAGGTCGCGGGCGATGGCCAGGCCGTAAACCATGCCGGGGGTGCTGCCTTTTTCATCACTGGCGCCGCGCGCATAAAGGTCTCCGTCTTCCACTTTGCCGATAAAGGGGTCCCACTCCCAGTCGTCGCGGTTGCCGATGCCGACCGTATCGATGTGAGAATCATAAACCAGCACCTTGGGGCCGTTGCCAATGCGCCCCAGGGTATTGCCCATTTTATCAAAACGCACTTCGTCATAACCCAGTTTACGCATTTCTGCTTGAATGCGTTCACCGACCGGGCCAATCAACGATTCGACCGACGGGATGGCACAGATATCCCGCATAAACTGGATGATATCATCCTTGCGCTCTGCTACTCTTTGATTAATTTCTTCTCTAACGTCCATTTTTTCTCACCTGGCTAAAAATAAAGATACTACCGATTGGTTAACCCGGCCGGCGGCATACGGGTACGTACCGGTAATGACGCGATATTCAAAGAGCGTATTTTAACCCGGTTGTCATACAATTGTCAACAAAAAGCCAACCGGCTGACATTTTTGTAAGCCGGTTGGCTTTTTTCATTTTTTACACCCTCCCCGGCAAAATATGGTTAACATGTCTGTGAGGTGGAGTAATTTTTGGCCCCCAGCACATTTTGGGGCCAACCTGACATAAAAAATCCCCGCGCGTGAAGTATGTAAAATATACGTTACAACGCGGGGATTTATATATGGTTTTAATTAATTTTTTGATGGCATTTTGGGCGGTTGGCAGGGCGGGGTCACCGTTTCAATCCAGGCTAACACGTCTTCAAATTCGGGCATATCGATTTCTTCAATTTTTCCGGAGTCGCACAAGACGGCGTAAGCCGGGTTAATCGGCAGCCTTGCCACCAGAATTTCGCCAATGGCTAAAGCGGTTTCTTCGGCGTGGCTGGGCCCGAAAATCTCATATTCCGTGCCGGTGTCGGGCGCTCTGAAAAAACCCATGTTTTCCACCAGCCCCAACAATGGAACGCCGACCTTACGTACCATGTTGGCCGCTTTTTTAACCACCAGCCCGGCCAGGTCTTGCGGCGATGTGACCATTAACACCCCGCTCATTGGCAGCGATTGTAAAGCAGTGAGCGGAGCGTCTGAGGTGCCCGGCGGCAGGTCAACCAGCAGATAATCCAGCTCGCCCCACAGTGTATCCGACCAAAACTGGCGGATGGTATTGGCGATGATCGGCCCGCGCCAGACAACCGGGTCGCTTTCGTTGGGCAAAATCAGGTTAATCGACATCAGTTTAATGCCGCTCGCAGTTTGAGCCGGCAAAATGGCGCGCGGGCTGTAAACCGGCATGGGTCTTTCGTTAAAAAACATTTTGGGCAAACTCGGCCCGGTAATGTCGGCATCCAGCACACCCACGCGCATCCCGGCCCGTTGCAGATAGACAGCCAGCAGGCCGGTTACCAGTGATTTACCGACGCCGCCCTTGCCGCTCATCACCGCAATCACTTTTTCAGCGTGGTTTAAATGACCGATCTGACCATCGGGCAGGCTGCCTTTATCGGGGCGTTCCAGTTTTGTGCCGGCTTTCAGACTCACATCCACCCGTTTGATTCCCTCTATTTGCAGCAAAGTCTGTTTGATCTGGTTAACGAATGAATTGGAAAAGGGGCAGTCCAATGTATCCAACAGCAGGTGCACGTTAACTTCGGCCCCCTTAATTTCCACACCGGTGATAAAACCCAGAGAAACCAGGTCTTTTCCCAGTTCCGGGTCTTGAATGGTGCGTAGACGTTCTACGATTAATGTTTCGTCTATCATTATTGGTCCTGTAATACTTTTAATGGATTTTAAAGCCATGCCCGTAATTATCAATCGGCGCTGTTGGATGAATGCTTCGATGGATACCAATCGAGAAAATTGGCGGCAATTCATAAAATTATAGTACATTTATGGATAATGTCAATTAACCA
>JAJTBH010000164.1 GCA_021287005.1 Anaerolineae bacterium | reverse complement strand
AAGGCCCCGCTGAAGAAGCTCGGGTTTCGTTTCGAGACGGCAAACTGGCGTATGCCCAGCTTGGATCCGAGAGCAGTAATCTTTCAGATATATTGCAGCGGAATAAAAAAATATCGCAGCACCAGTACCGGGTTTTAAAAGAAAAAGCTGTGAACATGAATGATAAGGAACTGGGTTTATTGCTGGTTAATGCCGGTTATTTATCACAGGAAGATATCATTGGCAGTTTGCAGCAATATTTTGCCGGTATTGTACAGCGCATGTTCACCTGGGTGGAAGGTTTTTTCCGTTTTGACCAGGATGTACTGCTGCCCGACGGAAAAATCCCGGTAAAAGTCGATCTTGAAAACCTCATTATTGAAGGCACACGCCAGTCGCGAGAATGGGAAAGATTGCAGGAAGAGATTCCCAGCATGGACATGTGCCTGAGATTCACCGAACGCCCCGATATCAATATTCGAAATTTAAACCTGAGCGTGGAAGAATGGCGGGTCGTTTCATTTGTGAATCCCAAAAATACCATCCGGCAGATTTCACGCGCAACCAAGTTAAATGAGCTTGAAATTCGGCGGGTCGTGTATAGTTTAATCCAGGCGGGGCTGGTTGAGGTGATGCGACCGGCCGGCAGCGGCCCCATGATATCACCCAACCGGGTGGTGGTTGGCAGCGGTAACCGCGAAGAACAAAAAAATCTGGTCAATCGTTTGATTGATCGCATTCTTTCGATATAAAACAGGGATAGGGCGCCATGCAAACGGTCAAAATCGTTGTGACAGGACCTTATAACGCAGGTAAGACGGAATTTATTCGCACGGTCAGTGAAATAGAAGTCGTCTCCACTGAGCGAAAGGTTTCACGTGATAGTGAACGAATTAAAGAAGCAACCACGGTAGCCATGGATTTTGGCCGGATTACCGTGGATGAGAACCTGGTTTTATATCTGTTTGGAACACCCGGGCAAAAACGATTTGATTTTATGTGGGAGATTTTATCCGAGGGAATGCTCGGTTTTGTGGTGATGGTAGACAGCACCCGCCCTGAAACGTTCAGGGAGGCGCGCAGCATTTTGCAAACCTTTAAAGCCTATGCCCCCACGCCTTACGTACTGGCAGTCAACAAACAGGATTGTGAAGACGCCTGGGATATTGAAGATGTGCGCATAGCTTTGAGATTGGACAGCTCCGTTAAAATTTTGCCGTGTGTTGCCACCAAAAAAGACTGGGTTAAAAAAGTACTGCTTGAACTGCTTTATACTATTCTGGCAGAAATGGAGGAGGGCGACGCCAAAGCGCGCCCTGATAATTAATCCCGCTTGTCTTCGATCATTACCGATCAAGGCTCATTGCATTATGAAGTTTACGGAAAAGGTAAACCGGTCATCTTGTTACACGGCTGGTTGGGGTCGTGGGGACTCTGGCAGGATACCATGACATACCTTGGCAAGTATTACCGCACGTATGCCCTGGATTTTTGGGGATTTGGTGAATCCGGCACACAGCGCAGCACTTACCAGGTGGTAGATTTCGTCAGCCTGGTGGACCAGTTTATGGAACAGATGGGCATTGTCTCGGCTCCCTTGGTCGGCCATTCGATGGGCGGAACAGTCAGCCTGTCGGTGGCGCTGAAATTTCCGCATCGTGTTCAAAAAGTGGTGGTGATTGGCTCACCGATTAAAGGTTCATCCCTTGCTCCGGGACTTAAATTGGCCGGTAAAGGTTGGATTGCGTCTTTAATTTTTAACCATATGGGTTTATTCCGATACGGGTTAAAACTGGTTTCGCCTTATATTTGTCGCGACCCGGATTTTCCCGACATGATTGACAACGACCTGTCAAAAACGACGCTGGAATCATTCTTAACCAGCATTGCTTCTTTACGCAACACCGATTTAAGGCCGCGTTTACACGAGATCGGCCAACCGGTAATGGGGATATATGGCGCCAAAGATATAATTGTGGATCCCAATGAATGGAGAACACTTTCCAAAGGTAAACCAACTGCCCGCATTGAACGTTATATCAATGCCGGTCATTTTGCCATGCTGGAGGAACCTGAATCCGTTCGTGAGAAACTAAAAAATTTTTTGGATAACAATACCTCAAACTTATGAACAAAAACTTACAAGAGAATAATCAAATCAAAGAAGTTAATCAGATGTTAATTGAGGGGATGCAAGAGTTAATGGGGTTGGATGATCTCTGCCTCATTATGGAAAAAGCAGATATTAAATATAAGGTTGAAGAAAACGGCAAAGTGTGTTTAAAGTTACCTACTTTATCCCCGCGTGAGATCGGCCGCATCAAACAGATCATGGATGACATGCTGGGCGAAAGCGGTACGCGGGGCGCTGCATTACGAATGGGAAGATCTTTTTTTGAGGATTTCTTCAAAAAATATGGCATTCAAATTGGTTTAAATTCGCTGGAATATCGCATGATGCCGGTGAAATGCCGCATCAAGACCGGCCTGGAAAAGCTTTCGGCACAGTTTTCGGCTTTTTCAAATGCCGTAATTAAAATTAGCGATGATGACGAAAAATGGTATTGGGTCAATGAAACCATTCCGGATTGTTTTTGTGAAAGCGACAGCGGAACACTGATTAACGATTTTTCAGTGGGAATGCTGCAGGCTTATCTGTTATGGGCCAGCGGCGGCAAAAACTACCCGGTCCAAAAGACGTTTAACACCCAGGCCTGTATTATCGAGATCGGTAAAAAAGCACTCGGGTAGATAAATGTATGCTTAAGGTGATTTTGCAGTCATGGCAAAGCATTTTACCCTTCAATGAGAGGGCGCGTGATTTGCGTTTGCAAAATACTCCTTTGTGGTTATACCAGAGAGATATTCTGGCGCCCTATATCGACCATGAAATCGAATTGTTGCCCGGCCAATCTTTGCCGGGCAACATGAATGAAGCGCGAATTGTCTATCGGGATAACCTTTTTTTTGATGCTGAATACATTCGCGTTTTTATCAGTGAAGCTCAAAAACGCAAAGGCCCTTCCCGGGCTGCTTTAACCTTAAAAGACGGGGCTTTTCGCGAACATTGTCTGCCGCTATCCATCTCTTATACACAACAAGACGATTTATACCTGGTTGATTTATGGTATTTTCCTGAAGGCACTTCATCAAATGACCTGTGTGAGCCGCTGGTTGTTAATATGCTGGCGCAGGAAATGGGATATTACCATGTGCCAACTTATATGGCGCATCAACAGGGAGATTTAACATACCAGGTGCCGCTGCGTTTCATTATCGCCATCGATAGCTGGGTGCATATTTTTATTGCCGATATCGTGTTCGGACTGTTTGGCCGGGGGGCTCGTTTTGAACATGAACTAAAACATTCGCCCATGTTTATGCTGGATGTACTGGGCCATGCCTTGTTGGAAGGCCGTCAGGTATTGGAAAGTTCGCCGGTTGTGAAAATTGGCAAAAACTGCGCCATCGATCCATCGGCCATAATTCACGGACCAACCACCATCGGTGATAATGTAACGATCGGTATGGGGGTAATGATTGAAAATTGTATCATTGGCAATAATGTAAATGTTTCGCAGGGCAGCCAGCTAATGTTATCAGTGGTGGGAGACGGCACGTTTTTGCCCTTCAGAGCCTCATTATTTATGACCACGGTGATGGACTACAGCATGATTGCGCAAAATACCTGCCTGCAAATGTGCGTGGTCGGGCGGAATGCCTTTATCGGCGCAGGCAACACATTCACGGATTATAACCTGGTCCCGGCGCCCATACGCGCCCGCGACGGGCTGGGTGATTTGCACGATTCAAATCGCCCTGTGCTGGGCAGTTGTATCGGCCATAATGTGCGCATCGGTTCGGGAATGGTGGTGTACCCGGCTCGCATGATTGAATCGGATGTGATTCTGGTGGCTTCGGATACGCGCCGGGTGGTCAACAAAGATGTGCGTTTTGAAGACAGCGACCATCACAAATTCCCCAATGCTTTGTTACACCAACGTTTATACCCGCGTCCCGGAGAATCTATTCCTGAATCCTGGTAATAGTGGATGACGGGTGCGATTCCGGTTAAAAGCCGTGTTAGAGGGACGTTTTGGAGTTGCTATATAACGTAGTTTGGCTTATCATTAATTATTAGATTGGACAATTAATTTCACATCATCTTATCCCTGGATTTACTGGGGGAGGTATTAATGAATAATGCTCGGCTCTTAATTGTTGAAGATGATCCTGATATTTCCAATATGCTGCGAATTTTTTTCAGCAGTCAGGGTTACCAGGTAGATGTAGCTCAGCGTGGAAGAGATGCCCTGGAAAAAACGCGTTCGGTTATGCCTCACCTGATTGTTCTGGATATCATGCTGCCCGATATTGACGGTTATGAAGTGTGTCGAATTTTACGCACAACGACTCGTACCAGCCATATTCCCGTCATTTTCTTAACCCAGAAAGACGAACGAAGTGACCGGCTGCAAGGGCTTGAACTTGGCGCGGATGATTACATCACCAAACCCTTTGATATTGAGGAACTTAAATTAAGAGTTCAAAATGCGATCGCCCGATCGGAGCGTGAAAGTCTGACCGATCCACAGTCGGGATTGCCTTCGGGGCGTTTGATTGAAGATCAGTTACGCAAAACCATTCGCAAAAGCGGTTGGGCGTATATGGATATTCAAATCAGAAATTTTGACGCCTTTAAAGATGTTTATGGATTTATTGCAGCCAACGATATTCTGCGTTTTACCGGCAAACTTTTAGGCGAGATAATAGACGCCCAAAACAGACCGGATGATTTTGTTGGCCATGCGGGGGGCAGCAATTTTGTGGTGATCACCGCCGAAGAGATCACCGGCTCGGTTGAACAACAGTTGAAATCACGTTTTAATGAAGAATCACGCTCCCATTACAGTTTTTTGGATCGTGAACAGGGTTTTATCATCGTTCCGAATTCGGACAACGATGAGGGGCAAAAAACACCTTTAATGACTCTGGGTGTGGGCGTGGTTTCACCAAGCAGTCACGAGTTCGCCGACATTCGTGAGATTACCGAACTGGCAGCAGACGAACGTCGTAAAGACAGCAAAGCTTAGATGTCTGGGACAGGGGTCACGCCATGAACGTGGTCAACCTGGGTTTTACCCTGATTAGCGTTGGATTTATATTATTCATACTGGTATTCCTGATTATTCGTGGAATTCCATTAATGCGTGGCCGTCAAAAAATGGGGGAAGTAAATATTTTTGAAGATCAAAGCGTGTCCGATGCACGCGATGAAATGCTTTTGATTGTGCGGCCCGGCGGTCGTTTGATTTATCTTGATAATCAAGTCCGCAGGCTTTTTAACCTCAGTAATGCTGAAAAACCGAGTCTGGAAAGATTATCCAGACAAATACGCCCGGCCGAACAATTTTTAATGTTGGGCGCCATTGAAGGCCAGGTCTCACTGACGTTTTATGGCCGGCAAATGACGGCGAATTCACATTGGATCATGCATCAAAGCGAACCGGCTATGTTAATTGTCATTCGTACGGGAAGCGCTTTGTTATATAAAAACGATGTTGAGAGCGGAATGACGGCACGTGGGTGGAACCTGCGTGTAATCAATGAAGTCAGCAGCGGACGCATTGATATTAATGATGTGGAACTTGTGATTAAAAACATCCTGATTAATCTGGATGAATTTTTTAATGCCGATCTGGTTGAACTGGCATTGTTTGATCCAAATCTAAATATCTTTACACCTTATCGACTGGGGGGTGAACCGGGCGGTGAGCCCTGGCTTGAAAAACTGAATGAAGTTTACCAGTTTAACGAAGGATTGGCCGGTGATGTCGCTCAGCGGCGTCAGCCTGTGCGCATTGATTGGACAGATAAAAGCCAGGATTTAAACCTGTATGTTAAACAGGCTAACGCCACTTATCATGCATTAATGGGAATTCCACTGCAAATTGATAACGACCTGTTGGGGGTGCTGATTTTTGCATCAACATTGGATGATTCTTTTCAAGAGGATGTTTTTCAGATGGCCGTTTCGGCCGGTTCAATGATCTCGTTGTTATTGCAGGATGTTTACGTTTCTTCACAACGCGGCAGCCTGAAGAATCTGATCGAAGGCGTTTCGCGCCTGACCAGTTTGTTGGCGGATGTAAACGACCCCAAAAATTTATATACCCAATTGGTGCGGCATATTTCTTCCCTGATTCCGGTGCAGGTGCTGGGTTTTTTGATATATAACGAAGCTGACCACACACTGGAGGGCAAGGTTCCTTTTCAGGGTATGCCGCCGCAGTTTGTGGAAGTGTACCGCGTTACCGTTTTGCCAAACCTGGGCGCAGAAAAAATCCTGCTGAGTCAACAGCCAATTACGACTGATAATGCGTCTGAGGATGCTACCTGGGAAGAAATGGGCATGCAGCACCTTGCACGGGCCGCCAGCATCCGCGATGCCATATTACAACCGCTGGTTTCGGGCGGGCGTCTTCTGGGCTATTTACAGGCATCCAATCACACCGACGGCAGCACGGTTTTTTCGGCTGAAGAGACACAGATGATCCGCATCGCGGCCAATCAATCGGCGGCGATGATTGAAAATGCCACACTGGCCCAACAAAACCGGGTCAGATCACAGCGTTCAGAAATGTTGAGGCGTATATCCAACCTGGTGAGTACCGTGGCGCACAGCGATGACCTGATTCGTATGGTTTTGAGTGATTTAAACCACCACCTGCATCTGGATATTGCCGCTGCATTCATTCTGGATACAAAGACGTATCGCCTGCATTTACATGAGCCCTCATTAATCAGTGTTTATAACCTTTCCGAACGATATCAATCCTTACTAGTGGATGACGCACAGTATTTGTTTACCGTGACCGGCAGCCAGCATTCAAGAATTTATAATCATTTATCCGAAGACAACACCCTGATACCGTTTTACCGGCAGCTTGTTGCCGATTGGAAGGCCGAATCGGCCCTGGTGGTACCTATGCTTGCCGGCGATGAACCGATCGGAGAAATCTGGCTGGCAAGCATGCGCACCGACTATTTTGATCAAAATGAAGTCCAGCTTGCCAATATTGTCGCCACAGAAATAGCCGGAGTCATTCGGCAGGAACGACTCGCTTCACAAACGGATGCGAGTTTGCGGGAACGATCCGAACAACTGGTGAAAATCAGCCAGATTGAACGAGAAATGATCACCATTCTGGATCTTTCACCGCTGCTGGAAACGATATATGACCAGGCTTTACAACTTTCGATGGCTGACTGCGGACAGTTATGTTTCTTCTCGCCTCAGGATAATAACCCGGATGAGGAATTAAAAGTGCAAATAACCCGCGGCGAGGCGTTTGCCGGGCGGTTTAATGACCTTGAAATGACTGCCATTGAGAACCAGAGCTGCGCTTATTTACCGGATTTAAGCTTAAAAAGCGAATTCCAAACACACGACGGTATTAATGCGCTGATTATTTTACCGATCGTTTCACAACAAAAAACACTGGCGCTTTTAAAAACAAAAATCATTTTGATCACATGGTTGAGGCACTCGAAATTTTGCTGGCGCACGCAGCGATTGCCCTCGAAAATGCGCTGCATTATGATGCCGTTAGCCGGCGATTGGATATTTCGAATGAAGAACTGGATATAAAAGAAAAGTTGATCCAGATCGGGCAATCATTGCGCCCTAACCGCCCATTGCAGGAAGCGCTTAATGATGTTTGTTCGATTATTCAAACGGCCACTTCGTTTCAGGCAGTTTATGTGCTGGTTTATGACGCTGCCATTAAACAGGTGCGGCGTGTCAGTCAGGCGAGCATGTCAATTCCCGTCATCGAACAATTTATCGAGAAACCGCAGCCCTGGCAGCGCATTCAATCTTTGCTGAAAACCGATTTTAAACATGGACGCAGTTTCAGAGTGCCCAGAGAATCTTTTGCTGAAACAAAATTACCCAATATTTCGGAAAATGAAGTCACACAGGAAGGGGCAACGGATATTTTATTGTTGCCTTTATTTACAGCAGATCGAACGCCGTTGGGCGTCATTATTATGGGTGATCCGCAAAGCGGGCAGTTCCCGGGTTGGGCCACCCTGCGCGCACTGGATTTATTCTCAATTCAGGTGTCAATGATTATCGACAGCAACCGTTATATCACGGCACTGGCGGCTTCATTATCGGACGTGGAAGTAAATTATGGGCGTTTATTACAGTCTTCCGCCAGTTCTCAGCAGCGAATTGCCATGTTGTTGCCC
>JAJTBH010000163.1 GCA_021287005.1 Anaerolineae bacterium | reverse complement strand
AAAGCTTAACTCGGCGATATTTAACAATGCCGCCCAGGGGTCAAACTCACGAAAAACCATCATGCCAAAATAAGCCGATCCGCCAACCGCCCAGGCCAAAACGGCATACTTAAGCCAGCGCAAGTAACGATCTGCCACTGCCAGCCAGGCGCCTTTTTTCTTCAAGGTCGTCATTGCCCGACGCAAAACCGGCAAGCGCCGCTGCATAAAACGGCTTAACAGGGCCATTAAATCCTGCAAAAAGCCCAACGGGCAGATCCAGCCACAAAACGCAGAGCGCAGCAACAAAGCCGCTATCAACACTGCCGCCAGCAAAACCAGGTTGGAAAGATGCGTATGTGACACGAATGATCCATTACCGGTGATGTATTTATAAAGAGTCTCAAGGCCGCCGAAGGGGCAAAAAGCTTCGGCCGATGCAACGGCCGTCGGCCCATTCTCGCCGACCAGGCTGTGTAAAACAACCAGGTACAGGATATAAACGGCGACCCCAATCTGTGCCAACCGGCGCAGCCCCTGGTGTGAAAACAAACGCTGAAAGCCTTCTTTATGCGACTTTATTGGACCCAAAACGGATGTTTGATAATTGCCCGCCATAAAATTTTCTCCTCATTTTTTGGATAGGCTCATCATACTCAAAAGCCTTGAACGGTCAGTGAAGAAGTTATGAATATTTATTGAATTATTTCACCCTTAAAGGTGATATCTGTGTTAAATTGTTATTAAGCCGGTCAAAAACACTTGTCCAAGCGGCATTCTTTATATATATTTAACTATTACATTCACCCATGAATAAATCAGACAGCATAGTGGAGAGCGTCAAATGATCCCAATCAACGATTTAAAAATAACCACAAAATTATTGGGAGCTTTTTTACTGGTAGTATTTATTATGATCGTCATCACCACAATCAGCATCGTGGGCAACAACATGTTATGCCTCAATTTTAATAACGCAGTTGATAAACATTTATCTTCGGTGGAATTATTAAACGGCACACAAAATTCACTGGACAGTATTCAGATTAATTTATATCATCTGGCTTTATCCAGCGATAACGGTGACGCGCTTGAGCAGGAAATAAATACGGATATAAACACGATTAATCAGCAGATTAAAACCTATCAAGACAAACATGCCACCGGCGAGGTACAACAGCACATTCAGGAATTCAATACCACCTGGGAAAAATATCAGGGGGATGTCCTGCAAATCACCGGCTTTAACCAAAATAACAGCCCGCAAAAGTATCTGGCAATTTTGGAGGGAAACGCACTTGCCAATGATTATGCCGGTTTAAAAACCAGCCTTAATTCATTAAAGGAATTTGATCGCCAATCCAACCAGTTGGTTTTACAACAGATCAAAGATCAAGCCGCATTGGAATTAAATATCCTGATTGGCCTGGTAATTCTGGGCAGTGCACTGGCTATTATTCTGGCATTAATCGCCACGCGAAACATCAATCAGCCCATCTACAAATTAATGCAGTTAATCCACCACGTCAGTGAAGTTGACCTGTACAACCTTAAAACCAAAATTAACAATCTGGCACAGGGAAACCTGGACCAGGCATTTCTGGTGAGCGCTGTCCCCCTGAACGTCACACGCAAGGATGAATTCGGGCAGCTTATTCAATCCGGCAACCAGATGATTGTTCAATTACAGGAAGCAGGCATGGCATTTGATAAAGCCATTGTTTCATTGCATCAAATGGTTACACAGGTAAAGGTAAATTCGGCCGATCTGGCCATCTCATCCAATCAGTTATCCATCTCGGCGCAGCAAACCGGCAGCGCCGTCACCCAGATTTCGAGCTCGCTCGAGCAGATAACTGCCGGCATCTCTCATCAGACCGAAGCCATCACCCAGACCGCCGCGTCGGTTGAAGATACGGCTCACATCGTACATGGGGTTGCCCAGGGCGCCAGCGAACAGGCGCGCGCCGTCGAAAAAACATCCATTGATATGGATCAATTAAGCAAAGCCATTCAAAACGTCACCCAGAACGCCCTGAAACAGGCGCAGAATGCCGATCTCAGTGTGCAGGCCACCTCTCACAGCGCTTTAACCATTCAAGACAGCATTCAAAGCATGGAAGCCATTAAAACAACGGTGGATGTCTCAAGCAGTAAAATGAAAATCATGGGGGAAAACTCCACCCGGATTGGCGCAATTATCGAAGTCATCGATGAAATTGCTTCTCAAACCAATTTATTGGCCTTAAACGCCGCCATTGAAGCCGCCCGCGCCGGTGAACACGGCAAAGGCTTTGCGGTCGTAGCCGACGAGGTGCGTAAACTGGCGGTTAAGTCCGCCACAGCCGCCGGTGAAATTGCCGGTCTGGTTAAAGAAATTCAAAACAATGTTACCGAAACGCTTAAAACCATGGGCGAAAGCACTCGCGAAGTGGAACACGGCGTCGTTCTGGCCAAAGAATCAAAAGCCGCCTTGCAAGAACTGGTTGAATCATCCCGAATCAGCCAAAAAACCGCCGAAGCCATCGCCAAATCAGCCGAACAAATGGATGAACTGGCACAGGATTTATCCAACGAAATCACTTCGGTTTCAGCCGTTGTGGAACAAAACACGGCCGCCACTTCCGAAATGTCTGACAGCGCCGGCGATATTACACGGGCTATTGAAAATATCGCCAGCGTCAGCGAAGAAAACAGCGGCTCCATTGAAGAAATTAATGCCGCCGCCGAAGAAGTGAACACCGAAGTGGAAGAAGTGATCGCTTCAATTACCTCACTCTCTCAAATGGCCGACACACTCAACCAGATGGTGGATCATTTTAACCTCAGTATGATTGAACAGACCCGCGAGCGGGTAAAGTTGTATCGCAAAGCCCATCTGGATTGGATAAGCCGCCTGGACAATGTACTGGCAGGCAAAGAAAAAATTAAGGAAGACACGCTGGGAGACCACACCCGCTGCCTGTTGGGTCAGTGGTATTACGGCGCCGGAGAAATTGGCATGGGCAAAATGAGCGAATTCAGAGCCATTGAACCTTCACATATCCGCTTCCACAAAAGCGTACACGCAGCCATTGCCGCATACAATCGCAAAGATTTAAACGAAGCTCAAACCGCTTATCAGGAAGCCAAAAACTTATCGCTTGAAATCGTCAAACACCTGGAGGCGCTGGAGCATCAGGTCAGCGGTTAAAGAGCCGGTTGCTGAAAACGTTTCATCGCAGGAAACGGTCAACCTCGTCTTACACCCGCCCTTCCAGAGCCCGAAAAACCTTAATCAGGGCGGGTACAATCTCACTGTAATCCGCGACAACGCCATAACGCGCCTGTTGAAAAATGGGCGCGTCTGCATCCGTGTTGATTGCAACAATCAGTTTACATCTTTTAATTCCTGCCAGATGATGAATTGCCCCTGAAATACCACAGGCAATAAACACATCCGGTGAAATCACCTTTCCGGTTTGCCCGATCTGGTAGGCATAAGGCACATACCTGGCGTCAACCGCAGCCCGGGTCGCTCCCACGCTTCCGCCCAGGGTTACAGCCAGTTCGGACAACAACAAAAATCCCTGCCGCGCACGCCAGATTTCGCTTTCTTTACTGTCCATTCCGGGTGGAGGTGCGGCGTCAAAATTTGCCATGCCCCGGCCGCCGGCCACAACCACCCGCGCATCTTCCAGAGCAACCGCCTCGCCTGCCATATATTCCAGCAGTTTCGTTTTGGGCTCGCTTTCAGCCAGGTCAACCAACAAACACTCCGGCATTCCCGTTTGCGTGGCATTAAACGCCGCGCGTTGAAAGATTCCCCGCGCAACCGTAAAAATCTGCGGGCAAGTTTCGTTAACCATCCGCGATAAAAACTGGCCGCCAAACACCTCACGCGTTACCACTACACGTTCCGCTTCCGTTTCCACCTGAATAATATCCGGCAAAACACCACCATCAAGCTCGGCCGCGCACAAGGCGGCCAGTTCCCGGCCGCGCACCGTTGAGGCAAACAACAGCGCCGCAGGATTAAACTTGCGCATGGCAAAGGTTAATAGGGCCGCATAATCTTCAGCCTGATATTTTTGCAATTTTGGGTTATCCAGCCACAACACCCGCTGCACGCCATAACCAAAAATCGTTTTTGCCGGCTCAGCGTATGCTGTGCCCAAAACCAATGCGGTGATGCGCGCATTCCATTGCCGCGCCAACTGTTTTGCACAGCTAATAACCTCCAGGCTGGCCGGGGAGATGCGATCCTCGTGGAAGTCGACATATACCCAGACATCCCGATCATGTTGATCATGCCCTTCCATCGACGCCTGCGGCAGTTCATCCGGAACCGGTGAACGGGTTTCTTTTAAAAGTTTTTCGGCCAATTTTTCGGCAATCTCTTTCGCTGAGCCGCCCTCAATCATTTCCAGCGCCGTATTGCGGGCAGGTCGATTTTTTTGCTCAAGCAGGGTCAACGCCGCTTTTTCTTCACGCGCGATGAGCTGCCGGGCAGATATAAACGGAATTTCAGCCCGTTGAGATTTGCGAATGCCCATAAAAGACGGGAACCTGGGATCACCGATATCTTTTAACACGCTCACCACCAGCGGAAAATCGACCTCGATTAATTCGCGGTTTTCTTCGCCGCTGCGAACAAGCCGAATTTTTTTCGCCGGTTCATTAACAGCCTGTATTTCCGAAACGCAACTGACCACCGGCCAATGCAAACGCCGGGCAACCCCGGCGGCCATAAGCCCCATGCCCGTATCAGTGGAGCGGCAGCCCATCAAAACCAGATCCGCGCCCCCCATTTTTTCAATGGCGGCGGCCAGCAAAGAAGCCCGCATATTATGATCCACCTGGCTGCCTGCCGTGTCAGACTGCACCCAAATGGCGTCATCGCAGCCCATCGCCAGGGCATACCTTAACACATCCTGCACACTTAACGGTCCCAATCCAAGCGCCGTTACCGTTCCACCGTAGCGATCTTTTTGCGCCAGCGCGGCTTCCAGGGCAAACTCGTCCCACGGGTTGGTCACCAGTGGAACGGTTTTTAAACTCACTACCCCATTTTCCAAAGACAGCAAAGCACTGGGTTCGGGAACCTGTTTAACACATACGACGATTTTCATGGTTTCTCTTTTCCGGTCATTGTTTTTAAGAATAAAATCCGGCTTATTTTTCTCCAACCTGTGCATCTACCAGTTCGGCAATATCGCGTAAAGTGATATTATTTTTTAATTCGTTGGAAGCGTCACTCAACATCGACAAACAGAACGGACAGGCAACCGTCAGAGTTTGCATGCCCGCCTGTTGTGCCTCGTGCATGCGGGCGCTGCCGATTCGTTCGCGGCCTTGTTCTTCCTCTTTCCAGGCCTGCGCGCCGCCGGCGCCACAGCAGAATGACTGCGCCCCATGCCGGGGAAGCTCCGCCACCTCTTTTCCCAGGTGAGACAAAACTTGCCTGGGCTCCCGTACCAGACCATTAAAACGGCTCAGATAACAGGGGTCGTGATAAGCGATTTTATCCGGCACATCAGAAACCGCCGGGTTAAGTGGCAAACGCCCATCTGCCAGCAGTTCGTTAATCAAACGGGTGTGGTGTATCACCTGAAAATTGCCCCCATAATCGCGGTAATCGTTTTGCAGCGTTTGTAAACAATGCGGACAGGTTGTGACTATTCGCTGAGGATTCACTTCATTTAAAAGTGCCATATTGGATTGGGTCAATTGAAAAAAGATATCTTCACGGCCCGAGCGCCGCGCCAGGTCGCCGGTGCATTGTTCACGGTTGCCGAGCACTGCATAATCGATCTGTGAGGCATTTAATATCCGCGCAAAAGCGCGTGCCGCTTTTTGAGCGCGCGGGTCATAAGCCGCGGCGCAGCCAACCCACCACAACAGTTCCGGGTGAGGTTTTTTTTCAATCGTGGGTACATCCAGGCCTTTCGCCCAACTCAAACGTTCGCCGGCCGGCATTCCCCAGGGGTTAAAAGTCCGCTCAAGGTTGCGGTATACCTGCCGCAAAGCGGGTGAATATCGATCTTCCACCAGGGCCAGAGAACGGCGGATTTCCAGAATATCATGCATGGGTTCATTGCCGACCGGGCAAACTTCCTCGCAGGCCCCGCAGGCCGTACAGGCCCAGACCGCTTCAGGTGTAAGCAAAAAATCGACCAGTTTTTTATCCGGAATTTTCCCATTAGCAAAATCAGCGCCCTGTTCGTTAAAAAAATAACGTTTATTTATTTCCAATGCGGCCGGAGAAAGCGCCTTACCGGTGGCATAGGCAGGGCAAACTTCCTGGCAGCGAAAACACATCACACAGGCATAAGCATCCATAAGCTGATGCCAGCCCAGGTCTTTCAGACAGGCAGCACCCAACAGCGAATTTGTCTCATCATCCAAATCGATCTTTGCCAGTTCCCCGGTATATAAACGTTCGGGTTTCAACAAATAATGCAGCGGGGCGGTTATTAAATGAACATGTTTTGAATATAAAAAATAGGGAATAAAAACCAACATGGCCGTCATTGACAGCCAGAAAAACGCATGTTCAAAAACCGTGATGTTGTCGCGCAACAATGGAAGGTTTAAATAAATTCCCGCCAGGATGGAAGATAAAGGCTGCCATAAATCCGGGATTAAGAGGGTATTTTGAGAAGCGGCTGCCGCAATATATCGGCGGGCAAAATCGGCGGCTTGCTGCAAGGAATGGGCAACGATATGAAGCGTTACCAACCCCATCACCATCGCCGAATCACGCTGAATGCCGCTGCGGGCTTTTGCATGAATTAAGACAGGCTCATGCACCGCCAGGTTGGCCGGTTTAAGCACAAACCGCCGGATGGCCAGCCCGCATATTCCCAATAAAACACCCAGGCTCGCCAGGTCGACAAACAAGCGGTAAACATCTCCCATTCGACCGGGAATATAAAAATCAGCATCATAAGCTTTAATTAAATTAAAAACATTAACCGGAAGATAAAAAATAAATGCCCATGCCACCAGTGCATGCAAAACGCCGGTCCAGAGGCGCATTTTCCAGGTGGGTTCCAGCAGAATCCACTTTTTCCACAAAACACCGGGCAGACGTTTTTTTACCAGGCTCCAATCCGGTTTGCCGCGGCCTGAAGTTATGATTTTTACCAGCCGGCGAACAACAACAAAAGCCACCCCACAGGATAACAACAATAATAAGGTGAGCAATATTTTTTCAAGCAGGGTAAGCATCTCGTCCGGTCACCTGTTTTTGATTAAGTTAAGCAGCGGTAAAAACAAACCGTTTTCTGCCACGTTTATCACATGACTCGCCTGCGCGCGAATTTGCTGCGGCGCAGTCTGCGGAGCAATCGTATACGGCGTTAAAGAGAACATGCTGAGATCGTTTTCTCCATCGCCGGCCGCCGCCACGATATTGTTGGTGAGCCCCAACATATTTAATAGGGATGATAAAGCATTACCCTTATTTATACCAGCCGGTGTAAATTCCAATACCAGATTCAGGCTGTAAGCCTGTTCGATGCCATCACGTTGTGCCAGTTTTGCAACCCGCGCCAGCACTTCGGCCGATTCACACAGGGCCATCACCTTGCTAAACGCCAATCCGCTTTGTGGATTAAAAAGCTCCACTTCCAGATCAAAACGTCTGATCATGGCGCTGGAAAAGACCGTTGGCCATTGAACATAAACCCGGTCTTCGCCGAAGATTAAAAAAGTAACTTCAGGAGTGGAAAGGATCAAATCCAGAAAAAATTGCCGGATCGATATTGGAAAGGGATGATAAGCCAGAACCTGTTCATTCCAGCCATATAACGAAGAGCCGTTTTGCAGAAGCATTGGGAAAGGCAATTTATGCTCGCGGTACAAATTATGGCGATTAAACAAACCGCGAACCGCATGACGCAGCCGCCCCGTGCAGGGAATGAACACAGCCGGGGCCGGTTCTTGCGTAAGCAGCAACAGGTCTTGCGGGTGAATTTCACCCCGCTCATTAACCAGGGTGCCATCCAGGTCAAAACAGAGGACAGGTTTTTCCATTTTTTCTTCTTTTTATTTTAATATCAGTGTAAAAGCCTTTACGATTGATTTTTTATAAAAAACGGGTAGTAATTACAAAAACGGAATGTACGAAAAATAAAATAAGGGAGAGCGGTAAGACCTTCCGGTACTTGATCTTACCACTCTCTTTGAAATATTTATCAGGTATTTATTTGGATGCGGAAACCTGAGCTGGTTTGGAAGAGCGTAAAACGGTCATGAGTGCATACCCGATCACCGCTATTCCAA
>JAJTBH010000162.1 GCA_021287005.1 Anaerolineae bacterium | reverse complement strand
AATTCTCAAAAAACGCAAAAGAATTATAGCATGTTTCTTTCGGTTATAGATAAAGCCTGCCTTTTTATACATAAAAACCCGGTTTGTCGGCAATTACCTGTTTACCTTCGAAGTTACCCGGTCATTTGATTGCACATTTATAATAAGTTGAGTAAAATGACTTTGTCTATTAATATGAGATCTGACTATGGCATTAACATCAGGAACAATATTAAAAGAGCGGTATAAAGTATTATCCACGCTGGGTCAGGGAGGCATGGGGGCTGTTTACCGTGCCGAAGATAACCACCTCGGCGTGAAAGTTGCCATTAAAGAAAATCTCTTTTTAACCGACGGTTATTCCCGGCAATTTCAGCGCGAAGCCAACATTCTGGCCAGTTTACGCCACCCATCCCTTCCCAAAGTTATTGATTATTTCACCCTCCCCAATCAAGGTCAATACCTGATTATGGAGTTTATTGAGGGAGAAGACCTGCGCCAGCGTATCGAAAGGCAAACTTCCGTTTCTGATCGTGAAGCGGCTGTTATCGGTATCGTTATCTGTGACGCCATCCAATACCTTCATTCTCGCACACAAAGTATTATTCATCGTGATATTAAACCGGGTAATATAAAAATCACTCCGGAAGGTGAGATCGTGCTGGTTGATTTTGGCCTTGCCAAAGTCATTGAAGATAAGGATAATCCGGGTCGCCAGGATACCATCACCGGCGCACGCGCCATGACCCCCGGATATTCCCCTCCGGAACAGTATGGCACGGCTCGCACCGATCATCGTTCGGATATTTATTCATTGGGTGCAACCCTTTATGCAGCTTTAACCGGCATCATTCCTGAAGATGGTTTGTCGCGTATGACGGGAAAAATTCAATTAACCCCCTTACGCCAGTTAAACCCGCGAGTGACCGGCCGCATGGCCACGGTGATTGAACGCGCCCTCGAAATTGATCCCAACGATCGGTACCAGGATGCCGAAACTTTTCGTCAGGCAATCATTACCGCCAGTGAATTAACTTTTAACACCCTCGAAAAACTTCGTGTGGCGCCGGCGCCGCTTGAAGGGGAAGAAACCTCTGACTCGTCGTTAAACCCGCAAACAGATACCAGCACGCGAAGAAATCGCGAAACCATCACTCGCCTGCGGTTGTGGTTTAAACATGCCCTGAAAAACTTAACCACCCATGCCCCGCTAATAATATTAGGTACGATCATCTTATTTATATTCTGGGTTATTGCATCCAATCCATTAAAATCCGTTTTACCGGATAAAGATTTACAACCAACCATTACGATATCTTCGTTGCTGCAACCACAACAAAATCAGAACGAGCAAACACCGACATTAACAACAGGTGCGTTTCAGACGGAAATTCCTCAACAACCATCTGCCACCGAAAATATACCGGAAAACAACAAAAATAATACGCTGGCCGGGGCTGAAACTTCGCTGCACCAACGTATCGCTTTTGTTTCCAATCGCACCGGTACGATGCAGGTCTGGAGCATGAATCGCGACGGAAGTAATCAAAAACAAATTACCAGCATGAGCGATGGCGCCTGCCAACCTGCTTTCTCCCCCGACGGAAAAAAACTCGCCGTCATTTCCCCCTGTAATGATAAAAAATTGGTTTATGAAAAAACCCAAATTTTTATTTTAAACAGTGATGGAAGCAATCCACAGCCGCTGCCGGTGTCGTCACATCAAGATTTTGATCCAGCCTGGTCGCATGACAGCACGCGTCTGGTTTTTACCTCCTTACGGAACGGGTTACCCCATATATTCCTTTATAATTTCAGTTCCAGTTCATTCGAGGAATTATCTGATACCCGCTTCGCTGATATCAATCCATCCTGGAATACCGGCGATAAACAACTGGCTTTTTCCCGCTTGGAAAATGTGGCCTATCATATCTGGTTAATGTCGGATAAGGGTTTAACCCAATCGCAGTTCAGCTCTTCGGGAGAAATAAATGATGTTTCCGTTGACTGGTCGCATGACGGTGAATTTATCATTTTCAGCCGTACACCGGTTGATGCCAATGTGCCATATCTGGTACGTCTGGCTTATAAAGATCGCAAGGCAGGTGGTGAAGTTCGGGTTTACCCGCTGCACAACAATACCATTCCAATCATCGGTGCCCGCCTTTCAGATGACGATAAATGGATTACTTTCGAAAGTTGGCCCGACGGGCGAAACCACGATATTTTCCTAATGGATTTGAACGGGGATAATTTTGTGCGTCTGACCAATGATCCCGGCTATGATTTTAGCCCGGTCTGGATGCCATAAGCCCGGATGAATTAACCCTATGTCATTGGATACGGATTATTTATTACAACAACGTTATCGTATTAAAAAAATCATCGCCCATGGGGGTATGGGCTCCGTCTATCAGGCACAAGATATCAGTCTGAACATACTGGTGGCGGTCAAAGAAAACCTGATCGAAACCGAAAATTCATCGCGTCAGTTTCATCGAGAAGCAACCATGTTGGCAGGTTTGCGTCACGAAAATTTGCCCCGTGTGACCGACCATTTTGTCATTCCTGGCCAGGGAGAATACCTTGTCATGGATTATATCGAGGGCAAGGACCTGCGGGAAATCATCGAAGAACGTTCTCCCCTGCCCCTTGATGAGGTCATCAAAATTGGCGTCGCAATTTGTGATGCTTTAAATTATTTACCCCAACGCACGCCACCCATCATCCCTCGTGATATTAAACCGGGAAATATCAAAATTTCTCCTGGCGGACATATTTACCTGGTGGATTTTGGACTGGCAAAAATAAATTTTGACGGTCAGACAACCACTACCGGAGCCAAATCTCTGACGCCGGGTTATGCTCCCCCGGAACAGTACGGTTCCGGCACGGACGCGCGTTCGGACATTTACGCCCTCGGAGCCACCTTATACGCCGCCTTATCTAAAAATGTTCCCGAAGATGGCATTGCCCGTTTGATGGGTGCCGTGGAATTAACGCCTCTGGCGAAACTTCGCCCGGATCTACCCGCCTATCTGGTAGCTGCAATTGAAAAAGCCATTCAGATTAAAAAAGAGGATCGTTTTCAGAATATTCAGGAATTTAAAGCGGCTTTATTAAATCAGGCTTTTATTCCGTCGGAAAATTTAATTAATCATCATGTTTCGGTAACCGGCACGCAAGCACCCTTCACCTCGCCTGAAATTGAAGCCGAATTCACCGTGCAGGCGCAAAATACCCGACAGGTTAACCATTCAGCGCGAAAACCCGCTTTTCCATTGGCTGCGGTTATAACCGGGTTGGTTTTGATCGTAATTGCCGCTGCGGTGGTTTTATTTTTCGTTTTTAACTCCCCCCAAAGCTCCAACCAGCCTTCAACCGGAACACCAGTTCCAGTTAATGAAACCAACAACACCCCTGTGACCACTGAAGCCCCGCCGGCCACTTTAGCCGCCGCTTTACCCGAAAGTCCTCAGACAACAAATCCTGTCGCAGTGACCAGTCCGACTGCGTTTAATCAAGCCGAAGCAGAAATCAGTTCAACGCCGGTCGGCGGAGGCAAAGGACAAATTGCTTTCACATCTGAAGAAAGCGGGAAAGCCCAAATCTGGCTGATGAACAGTGATGGAAGTGCCATCAAACAGATCAGCAATCTGCCCGATGGCGCCTGTCAGGCAGATTGGTCACCCGATGGTTCAAAACTGGTTGTCACCTCTCCATGCAGCGGGCGCAAGGAAACGTACAATGGGTCGGGCTTGTTTATTATCAACGCGGATGGCGGTGGTCTTACGCCTTTGCCGTCTCTGCCCGGTGGCGACTATACACCACGCTGGTCCCCGGATGGCGCCCGGATCGCCTTTACATCCATTCGTGGGGGTATGGCCAATGTTTACGTAATCAATCTCGCAGATCGTAAGGTCGTAAAAATTTCGCGCAACAACCTTTTGGAACAAAACCCGGCCTGGTCTCCGGATGGCAAATGGCTGGCCATCGAAAGCACACGGCTTAATCAGCGCCAGGTATGGCTGGTAAACCCGGACGACCCCACGCAGGCCAAAGAATTTTCAGATATCAATTCGGCTGCCTATACTCCTTGTTGGTCTCCTGACGGCAATGTCATCCTGTTTAGCCAGGGTTCTTCCCTACCCTGGTTGGCTGCCCGACAGGTTGAAGACAAAGCGGCGCCCGAAGTACGCCTATCCGACCGGCGACCGGCATTACATCCCCGCTATTCACCCGATGGTTATTGGATTGTCTTTGAAAGCAAACAAGATAACACGCTGAGTGATATTTACCTGATGAATAACAATGGCGGCCAGATTACCCGGCTGACACAAAACCAGTCACCCAGTTACGACCCTGTCTGGCGACCCTGATCAGGACAATTCGTGTTTGGCGCGCGCTTTTCCATGCGCACGCATAATATTTAAAACATTAGGGATCATTCGGGTGTAAAGGGTATAGACCCATTTCCAAGGAGCATAATCCCACGCTCCCGGTGTACGGATCACTTTAGCCCCCAGGCCATCTTTAAATCTGAAAACGCCCCACATCGAATCGCTTTCATTGAAAACATCCGGAGCGCCCCACAGGTCGTAAAACTGGCAACCCTTTGATTTTAACAGCCGCATGGCTTCCCACTGTAGCAGGTAATTGGGCATTTTATCACGGTGGTTTTCTGTTGACATGCCATATAAATACCACGACCTTCCTGCAAAATACATCAAAACCACCCCGGCAATCGCTTCTCCATCGACCTCGGCAATCAATGCCTGACACATGTCGGCTTGCATATAAAGCTGCCAGACCTGCCGGTAATAACGCTCGGGACGAATAACAAAACCATCTCTTACCGATGTTTCCTTATACATGCGATATAAGGTGGGTAAATCATTCAGGGTCGCCAACCGAACGTTCACCCCTTTTTTTTGTGATAAACGCAGGTTATAACGTGCCTTTGGCTTCATCCGGCTTAACCAGGTTTCCTCATCGGCAGACAGGTCCAACCAGGCTGTATTTTTAAATTGAATCTGTTCGTCGGAATAATTCCAGCCTCTGGCATGCATCATTTCCAACACCGATTTAGCTTTTTCGCTCTCGACCGCTTCAGGAGATTCAGGAATCCCTTCTCCCAGGATTATTTCCGGGTCCATCTTCAGGAACAGGGCATGCCGTTTGCGGCATAATTCTTCCAAGTCATCCAATATGCGCTTACATAAACCCTGATCTGACCAATCCATTAAAGGCCCGCGGGGAATATATAATACTTTTAAACCAGTGGTGATCGGGCCAATTTTTAAATTACGCTCCAAAATCAGGGCAGCGGCAACAATCCGGTTTTGATCATCCCGCCAGACAAAAGGCAGAGACGCCCAACCAACCGCAGATTTTATTTCGCCCCACTGCCAGGTTTGCAAAATATGAGCAGCGGGTAAGCCGGCGATAATTTCATTCCACTCAAGGGCGTTTATAAAGACCTCCCTCGCATATAAAGCTGGTACATTTTATATAATAATGGATTATATATCTTATCCCATGCACCAACGGTACGCACCATTTTGCCGCCATAACCGCGTTTAAAGCGATATACTCCCCATAAACCGTCGGAACGGCTGGTAAAACCGGCTTCAAGGGTTTCTTCATCCTCATCGGGAATACCCCAAAGATCGTAAGATGTACAACCATGACTGGCAGACCATCGCATGGCTTCCCATTGTAATAAATAGGTTGGCATACGGTTTCGCTCTTCGTCGCTGGATGCGCCGTAAAGATAATAAGAGGTTGTTCCACAGGCAAACACCATCAAGGCGGCCAATGGTTTCTCCCTGTACCGCGCAACCAATAGTTCACAGCGACCGTCATCATGAAATAAATCAAAAGCGCGCTGGTAATATTCACGGGAATGCACGCCAAAACCGTCGCGACCTCCGGTAACCAGCATCAGCCGGTGAAATTCATCGATATCATTGGAAGGTGTAACCACTACTTCCTTTTTTTCAGCCAGGCGAATGTTATAACGCGTTTTTTGTTTCATTCGCTCCAACCATTCGTTTTCACCACCTTCCAGGCTGATCAAAATCGAACGAGGCGGTTGAACCGTTCGGGCATCAGGCAAAAAAGCGCTCATTTTATCGGAAAAGGTTTGATCCGTTGGCTGGTAAATATCCGGTTCAACCCGCAAAAAAACCGCTTTTTTTTGATGGCAAAGGTTATCTATTTCAGACCAGAGGTTTTCAAAATCAAGACCGATTGGCCCTCTGGGAATATAGGCCACAGACAGGCCTAACGGAAGTTTCTTAAATAAAACCTGGGCGCCATTGGCGCCATTGATAACAAAAATGGGACTCCAGCCAAAATCAGCTTTAAGCCTGGCCCATTCTTCGCTTTGTAATATATGAGCGTTCGGATGTGCGGCGATAAATTCTCGCCAGGTGGAAGATGAAACGATTGACATCAGGTTATTGCCGTAATCTCCGGGATGGGTGCATCACTCACGGATGAACAGGGAATAATTTCATCCAATAAATGCACAATATCTTCCGTTTTACCTTCATTAGCCAACAGGATTAATTGATCAACGGCATCATTCAGCTCGTGGTTGTATAAATCACCATGTGTTTCATGTTGGAAGATATCCGGATGAATGGTGGGTTTAAATTGATGACCTTCATCCCAAAGGTCTTCACTTAATTTCTCGCCGGGTCGAATACCGGTGAATACAATTTCAATTTCCCGTGTATCCAGACCGGAAAGGCGGATTAAATCACGCGCAAGATCGACAATTTTAATTTGTTGACCCATATTTAATACAAATACGTCGCCGCCCTGCCCCATGCTGGCCGATTGTAAAACCAGGTAAACGGCTTCCGGAATGGTCATAAAATAACGCTCCATATCCGGGTGGGTAATGGTGATCGGACCACCGCGGGCTATCTGGTGCTTAAATATCGGCACCACGCTGCCACGGCTGCCCAGCACATTACCAAAACGCACCACACAAAACGCTTTTTGGCTGGTCTTACCCGCATTTAACACAATCATCTCGGCGATCCGTTTAGTCGCGCCATAAACATTCACGGGGCGAATAGCTTTATCCGTCGAGATCATCACCAGGCGTTCAACATCGTTTTTTAAGGCTACATCCACAACGTTTCGTGTGCCCATGATGTTGTTGGTGATCGCTTCAAAAACATTGATGCGCATTTCCATGAGAGGCACATGCTTGTGCGCCGCGGTGTGAAAAACAACCTGTGGGTGGTACGTCTCAAATACCTGCTGCATCCGGTCTTTATCACGTATATCGGCAATCACGGGGCTGACACGCAGTGACGAATAACTTTCACGCAGATCCAGAATGGCTTCAAAAATGCTGTTTTCACCATGTCCAAGCATCACCAGTTCGGCCGGTTCCATACGGGCAATCTGGCGACATAATTCCTGCCCGATTGAACCGCCGGCGCCGGTCACCAACACCACTTTTCCGGTAATGGTTTCGCTGATTCGCTCTTCTTTTACCCTGGCGGGATCACGCCGCAACAAGTCGGTAATTTCGACATCGCGCAGGCGCGAAACATTTACTTCACCGCCCAGAAGTTCATAAATACCCGGCATGGTTTTAAAAGGCACACCCTTCAACCGGCACACATCCGCCACCAGGCGGACAACCTTACCCGGTGCACTGGGAATGGCAATCACCACCTCATCCACCTGTTCACGGTCAAGTACGGTTGATAAATCGTTTAAAGTACCTACTACAGGAATGCCATAAATTTGTTGGCGCAGTTTGCTATTATCGTCGTCCAAAAATCCAACCGGTAATTGATGTAACTGCGGATTACGCTGTAATTCACGCACAACCATTGCACCGGCGTCGCCGGCACCCACAATTAACACCTGTTTTAACCGGGAGCTGCTTAATGGCACCAATATACTTTGGTTTTCAGCAATCAGACGAATGGAAAAACGCAGCCCACCGACCAACAAGAGTGACAACAACCAGTCAATCACCAGTACGGAACGGGGAAACCCGACAAAAGCCTTTCCCATAAAAAGGGTGATCATGACCGTTGAAACCAACAGGGATGCCGTTGTAACCGAAGCGACAATCAGTCTCAACTCTTGAATACTTGCATAAGCCCACAGGCGACGGTAAAGCCCAAAATAATAATATACCAGGGGTTTGATCGCCAACGTAATTAAAATCATCCATAACGCCGATGGCATATAAAATTCAAAAGCCGGTCCCAGTTCAAGCCTGAGCACATAACAGGCAACC
>JAJTBH010000161.1 GCA_021287005.1 Anaerolineae bacterium | reverse complement strand
CTTATTTAATTCCACTGATTTATTGCCTGGTGGTTTATGGCTTAACCTGGTTAAGCGGATTGGGCTTGTTCCCATCATCAGAGTTTGTAGATAAACTGAGACTCGCTTACGGCGGGTCTATGCCCGAGCCGGTGTTAATTCTGGTTTACGCTGCCGGGGCAGGCACCCTGGGTGTGCTGGGCAGCCTGGTCTCGGCGCTGGGTGAAGAGATCGGCTGGCGCGGATTGTTTGTGCCCGAACTGGCAAAAATCACTTCCTTTCAAAAGACGGCTTTAATCAGCGGCGCCGTGTGGGCGGCATGGCATCTTCCTTTAATTCTGTTTGCAGATTACAACTTGAGCGGCGCTCCAAAATGGTATGCTGCGCTTATGTTTATCGTTATGGTGATGGGCATCAGTTTTGTTTTTGCCTGGCTGCGTTTAAAATCGGGCAGTTTGTGGACGGCGGCGCTGCTGCATGCCAGCCATAACCTGTTTGTACAGGGCATCTTTACACCCCTGACCGGCACGACATCCATAACGCCTTATATTATTGACGAATTTGGAGTCGGGTTGGCATTGGCCGCCCTGGTATTGGCTTTTATCTTCTGGCGCAAAGCCGGTGATCTGCCGGCTGTTGAGGAAGCGCAGCTATAATCGATTAAAACATTTTTACAGGGAGGAAAATTTATGCCGGCCATGGATTATGCATTGGTTGCCAAATGGTACGACAGTTATGCCATTTCGGAAATGGATGTGCCCTTTTTTGTAGAGGCCTGCCGCGGGAAAACTTCCATTCTGGAATTAACCTCCGGCACGGGGCGTCTTTCCATACCCCTGCTTAAAGCCGGCATATCGCTGACCTGCCTGGATAGCTCCGCCGAGATGCTGGCGGTATTTAAAGACAAACTGGAATATGAACGCCTTAACGCAGTCTTATATGAAATGGATATCTGTCACCTGGATTTACCGGACACTTACGATCTGATTTTTATCCCTTTTAATTCTTTCGCCGAAATTACCGCCGCCGCAGCGCAGCGTCAGACTCTGAATGGCATTTACCGTCACCTGCGTCCTGCGGGTAGTTTCATTTGCACCCTGCACAACCCGGCCGTGCGCCGTAAAAACATGGATGGCAAACGCTATGAACGCGGTCGTTTTAAGCTGCCGGGCAGCCAACAGGTGTTGGCGCTGGCATCCCTGGAAAATTACGATGAGACCCTTGCCTGTGTAAACGGTGTGCAATTTTACGATATATATGACGCTCACAACAACCTGATAATGCAGCGTGAAGTGCCCTTGCAGTTTTGCCTGCACAGCCGCGAAACCTTTGAAAGCATGGTGCAGGCGGCAGGTTTTGAGGTAAGCGCCTTATACGGCAATTACGACCGTACGGCTTACGAGGTCTCCAGCAGTCCCTTTATGATCTGGGTGTTAACAAAAGTCTAAAAAGCGGCGAGAAGTGCCAACTTTCGGGTATACTTCTCCCCCGTGAAAACGGAACCCGCTTCCATACTTAAAGACACATTCGGATACAACAGCTTTCGTCCCCTGCAGCAGGAAGTGATTAACAATGTGCTGGCGCGGCGCGATACGCTGGCGGTTTTGCCTACCGGCGGCGGTAAATCGTTGTGTTACCAGATTCCCGCTTTAATTCAAACGGGGCTGACCGTGGTGGTTTCGCCCCTGATCGCCCTGATGAAAGACCAGGTGGAACAACTGCGTGCAGCGGGCGTGCCGGCGGTGGTGTTAAACAGCACCCTCTCAGCGGAGGCTTATGCCGCCAACATGGAATATGTGCGCCGCGGGCAGGTGAAATTGCTTTTTGTAGCGCCCGAAACCCTGTTAACCCCGCGTCTGTTTAGCCTGCTCGATTCGGTGCAGGTTGATTTAATCACCATTGACGAAGCGCACTGCATCTCGGAATGGGGGCACGATTTTCGTCCCGAATATCGCCAGTTGGTGGATGTGCGCCGCCGTTACCCCAAAGCGGTTTGCCTGGCCCTGACCGCCACCGCCACGCCGCGCGTGCGTCAGGATATTAAAAGCAGCCTGGGCTTCGCCGGCTCCAACGAATTTGTGGCCAGTTTTAACCGTCCCAACCTGTATATTGAGGTGGCGCCGCGTGAAGATGCGCTTAAACAGACTGAAACTTTCTTAAGACGTTTTAAAGACCAGTCCGGCATTATTTATTGTTTTTCACGCCGCCAGGTGGATGACCTGGCGGCCTACCTGACGCAGAAAGGTTATTCGGCGCGGCCCTATCACGCCGGATTAAACGATGATGAACGCCGCCGCAACCAGGAAGCTTTTATTCGCGACGATGTGTTAATCATGGTGGCAACCATTGCCTTTGGCATGGGGATTAACAAACCCAACGTGCGTTTTGTGCTGCATTACGACCTGCCCAAAAGCATTGAAGGTTATTACCAGGAGATTGGCCGCGCCGGACGCGACGGTTTACCGGCGCATTGCCTGCTTTTGTATCATTATAGCGATGCCGCCAAGCTGCGTTATTTTGTCGATCAAAAAGAAGGCCGCGAACGCCAGGTGGCCATGCAGCACCTGGAAGATATCTTACGCTATGCCGAAGATACAGCCAACTGCCGCCGCAAACCGCTGTTAACTTATTTCGGCGAATCTTATCGCGAAGACAAATGCAAAAACTGTGACAACTGCGTCGCCACCCCGCCCATGCTGGTAAATATTACCATCCCGGCGCAAAAATTTATGTCGTGTGTTAAACGCACCGATGAACGTTTTGGCGCAACTTATGTCATTGACGTTTTACGCGGTTCAAAGGCCGAAAAAATCATCAATAACGGCCATGATCGTGTTTCCACTTATGGCATCGGCGCAGACATGAGCAAAAAACAATGGATGTTTCTGGCGCGCCAGTTGGCCCGCATGGGTTTTTTGAAGCAGGAGGATGAATTTCACACCCTCAGCCTGACCGATAAAGCCATGACGGCTCTGCGCCAGCGCAGCACCATTATGGGGCAAATGCTTTCACCGCTCGAAGAAACAACGGCGGAAAGCCGGGGCGAAAAATACCGCGAACCGCTCTACAATCACGCCCTTTTTGCCATATTACGCCAGAAACGCAAAAGCCTGGCCGATGAAGCCGGCCTTCCGCCTTACGTAATTTTCTCGGATAAAACCCTGGTGGAAATGGCCACCTATTATCCGCAGTCGCCGCAGAGCCTGTTAAACATCAGCGGGGTCGGGCAGGTAAAGGCCCGCCAGTACGGCGAGGTTTTTCTGGAGATCATCGTTTCGTTTTGCCGCAAACACGATCTCGAGGAAAACAAACGCCGCGAGGAAGAACCGGTTAAAATCCAGTCCGAACCCGAGCGACCAGCCACACGTAAAGGCAAGGGCGGCAGCAACCGCTTCGTGTTGGTCGGGCAGGCTTATAACGCCGGCGACAGCCTCGAGACCCTGATGCAGCGTTATGATGTAACTTTAAACACCATTCTGGACCATCTCACCCGTTATGTATTAAACGGTAATGTTTTGCGGCAGGGCAAAGATCTTAACTTGCTGACCGCCGTTGCCCCTGCGGAGCGAGCCGAAGTATTTAAGGTCTTTGAGCGCGAGGGCTGTTCTTACCTTAAACCGGTCTTTGACGCCCTGCACGGACGGGTGGATTATGAAGATCTTAAGGTCTTACGCCTTCTGTACCTGGTTTCAACCGTCCAAAAATCCTGAAGATTTTATAGATTTGTGTGGGGAAAATAAGGCGTAAAAAATTCTTTCATTGTATTTGTTCACCGGGCCTGTCTATAAAAAATAGAAAACCTTCGCCCTCCTCCTCCCGATGAAATATTAAATTCGGTTGGAATCCCCGTCAAATATGGCGGGGATTTTTGTTAGGGTTCACGCTCCCCGTACCACAACAAGTTTTTATTTATCACGGCAGCCATTTTCTCTGGCAAAGGCCTTTAACATTCCAGGGTTTGTTGATGCCCCAGAGGTCAGACAGCGGTGCGATGGAAACATTTTCTTCAAGCCTCAGCGTCATGTCCTGCAAGTCCATGCCAAGCGGGTGAAAGATATCGGCGGCGGCGCGCAGCATCAATTTGCGATAAATGCGGATATCGATCAGTTTGGGGTTAAGCGCCTCGGGCTGGTCCCAGGCCCAGACATCCGGTCTAGCATACAGGAATAAAAAACGAATACGCTGGCCGGGCTGCGGGTCTTTGCCAGCCGCCAGCAGTTGAAGGGCAGCCCGCGCCGCCGGAGACGGGCTGCGATATTTTTCCGGCAGGCGCGTCAAACGCTGTGAAATGATCAAATCTTGTGGGGGCACTGCCCCGGCGCGCAGCTCACGCAGGGCTTGCCGCAGCAGTTCGAGCGCTCCGGGAATATAAGCGGGCAAAAGGTCGGCATCCGGAGCACGGGCCAGATATTCAATTAACGCCATCTGGGTGTTGGCCACCCACAACGGGGCGTCGCGACGCCTGGCATCCAGACCGCGTACCTTAATGCTGCCGTCCTGAAAAACGCCAAAATAGCGATTTGCCACCGGGACCCGATCGTCGGCTCTGGAAGGCAGAAAAGCCACCCAGCGGTAAATACCATCCAGGGCAATGGGCAAACCGGTGCGCCGGGTGACTTCATCCAGCAGGGGTTGAAAATCGTCTGGCCGGGTGCAGTCTGCGCGTTGAATCCAGAGCGCATCCACAAACATATGTAATACCTTAAACCCGGCATCTTCGCTGGCCTCTTTGGCGCGCAGCAGCGCCTCACGGCCGCCGGCCGTTACCGCCTCATGTGAGCCGATCAAACCAAAACGGGCATTTTTATAACCCAGGTAACCAAAACAAACCACCAACAACCATTTTTGCGCGGCTGCACGCGCTTTATAAATGTTGCGGCGTGGGTCCCAGAGCGGCAGCAGAGGAATGCTCTGTTTGAGGTGGACTCGTTTTTTAAGCAGAGGGGCCAACGTTTGCGGCACCAGGCCCGGGTCTTTGGGCAATGGGTCCGAAAGCGAGAGGGCCTGCTTTTCCGGAGAAATATTACAACGTACCATCACAGCCGGGTACATGGAGACAAAATCGATGGCGCCCACATTTTTGTGCAAACCGACCGTGGGCTGATAGACCAGGCCGCCAAAATCGGCATGGATCATATCCAACATGGGGCGCGGCTCTTCAACCTGCTGTTTATGCCAGGGCACCAGCACCCCGGTACGCAGTGCCGTGATCATCTGCATGCAGGATATTCCGGAGCCGGGCGAAACCCGGGCAGCCGTTTGAATGGGCAAAGCCGTCACGCGCGCGTTTTCAAGAACGCCGTCCAGGGCATAGTCGCTCCACATCATGGCGTTTTTGCGGTCAATATGAATGCGCCCAAAAAGGTGCACCTGCTGCCCACGGTAAACAATCTGACCATACGAAAAATAACTCTTTTGTTGAATGGTTTGAATCAAGCGCGATCTATCACGGCTGAGCGGCAATACTGCGCCATCATCATTGACCCGCTTTAATAAATCTTCAATCAACCAGGTGTCGCCAAAATCGGTGAGCAGTATATCCGGGTCATATTTGGTTAAAGCATTCTTTAACCAATAACACGGTGCATCACCTTCGATAAAGGGATATTCATGCTGCCAGGATTGGCAACGCAGGGAAAAAAAAGAGGGTTTTAAACAGCCGGGGTTCCTTTCCGGCAGATTAATCTCCATAACCCTTAAAGGCGGCAGTTCAGGGTCGATCTCCCAGGGTGAATTAAGCGTTTGAAAGCCATTAACATTACCCTGCAAATCGGCGTTGATCCGGCAACGAGCCAGTGGGAAGGACCCGTAACGCACCGCATGGCGCGCCTGTACCTGGATATCCACATCGTAATAAACCAGGTCGGGAAAATTTTGTTCGATTTCATTAAACAAAGGGCGCACTGCGGCAGGGTTGGGCACTTCCATCGACAACACCGGAATGGTTTCGGGTAAAAACAGATCACGGCGTTCCTCACGTGCCAGAAGCGGCGGACTGGGGTGGGCCAAAAGCCAGCGCCACAATTCACGCAAACGCGGGGAAGGTCCGGCGGCATAAAAACGCACCGGAAAGGATTGATGAACGCAGATACGCCTGTCATCATCCGTAATCACCCATAAAGCCAGGCCGCGCTCGCCATCTTCATACAGATCTAACAACCAACCGTCAAGTTCATGCATCGGGTAATCGGGTTTTTAACGCCTCCACCTGGTGGCGTAAACGGGCAACCTCTTTATGTTCTTCAAGCAGCATTGCCAGCAAAAAAGTTTCCATTGGCAGCAGATCGGCCGCATAAGCTGCGGCGGCCAGGTGTTGGTGAGCGGCCACAAATAATTCGTCCAAAACAAGCTGGTCCGAGCGACGCAAAGCGCGCCGAAAACGACCAAAAGCGGCCTGTTCTTCATTAAGCGATTGTGTAATGGAAGGTAAAGTACGGCCCATGAAAATACCTCTAATTAAAAAAAGATAACTGTCTGGAAAGGGCATCCGGTGGCATTTCTTCCACCCAGAACTGATCGGCGAAGCCGCATATTCGTTCCAAAAAGGATTTACGTTCGGGAAAATCAGCCGGGGGTGGTTTGGCGCTGACCACCAGAGGGGATGTTAGACGGATATAACCGATAAGTTGAATGCATTCTTCGAGCAAGCGCCGCCCTTCAGAATAAGGCACACTTTCATCATAAAAAGTAGCCAGTAAATCAAAAATCAACACGGGGTATTTTTGCGGGCGATGGATGGCATTTTCAAGAAGCGCAATGACCTGATAACAGGTGAAGGCCCGCGCTGTATGAATGTTGCTCAGGGCTCTTACCGGATCGTGTGTCAGGCGGCGCAGTTCGCGCGCCAGTGGGATGGGGTTGGCGCGGTTCCCGCAGTCTAATATCAACAAGGGGCTGCGCACAGCCAGGCGCGCCGCCAGGTTAAGCAGCCGACCGGCGGCAGCATGACCGCCAACAACAACATATAACTGGTTTGAATCGGGTAGGGCAAGAATATCCATACTCTCATCATGGCAGAATGACCTGAGTTTGCCAACCCCCCGCCGGGAGGATATTGGAAGGAAAAAGGCCCCTCTATGAGGGATGAACCAGATCTGGCGTTAACCACGCACAGGCAACCCCGGATCTACAGGTAGTTGCTCAAATCCCAATGAACCAGCAACTGCCGCAGAGCGATGCGGTTATTTACATCAAATTTTCGCAGGATAATTTCAACATGCGATTTAACGGTTGTCTGCGCAATATGTAATTGAGCGGCAATCTGGCGAGTGGAATTCCCCTGACAGATGTGCGCCGTGATCTGTTTCTGCCTGGGAGATAACTGCTCCCAACGTTGAATCACCCACACTTGAATATCCTGTTCATTAACAGCCTGTTCAAAAAGACGTGAAGCTACTTCCTGGGGAGAGCGCTGTTCGCGTTCAGCTATTATTTGTAATGCTTCCAGGGCTTTGGAATCAACCGTCAGGGTGGGTCTGCGACGAAACCAAATTGTCAGGTCATGCATGATCAGTTGGATACCATTCATGCTTTGATTTTATAGAACAAATTATCTATTGTCAATGGGGACAGGCATAAATAATATTTAAAATTGATGGGCGTTCATTGCCGGAAATATATTCGCAAAGATAGATTCGTTGGAAAGGATAATTGATATTTCGGAAAAACGCTGGAAGTTAAAAATTGACAACCTGACGGAATATATCTCCCCGATCCAAATTTCTTGGGGGGCGACCAGGAGCGTATGCTATAATCAAACCGTGTCCAAATCAAGGAGGGTAATTTATGCCGGTTGAAACTGATTCTTCATCAAACGCCATTCAACGTCTGCAACTTGATCAAACGGCAGATGGGGTCATTCGCTTGAAAGTATGCCTGCCGGCCGGCAGCAAAATTACCCTGGCTGTTGATGTAACCACCCCCGATGACGACATCCTGGCAAGTCATACGCTCACACTCAAAAACCCGCCTTCAAGCAGAATTTCACCAACTTCAGCGCCATATGTCGCTGAACGCCCCGCTCTACCTGCACAGCCGGTGTTGATCGAGCAAAACTTTCACACCGAAAGTTATTCGAAAAAGAATCGCGGTTTGTTTTCCCTCTTACATCTACCGTCCGCAGCACGTTTTAAACAATTGGGCGCTTCCATCCAAAACGAAGTTAAAGACGATCTCAGCAGCCTAAAAAATCTGCCCCAAAGTATTATTTTGCAAATAAAATCGCTGCGCTTTTCGCCACGTGAATGGATCAGCAGTTCAATGGCAGCCTTTCAACCCGGCTGGCAATTC